>JBDTLL010000010.1:0-23015 GCA_039934815.1 Daejeonella sp.
AAATTAATCAAGAAAGATGATGCTCCAGAGCATATCTTAAATGAAGAAGAATCAGCAAAAGTGAAATCAGTATTTGAAAAAGCTATCACCAAACCAAACATGAATGTTGAGGTAGATAGCTTAAGTCCGGATGATATGCCTGTAATTGTAACCATGGATGAGTTTATGAGAAGAATGAAAGACATGGCGCAAATGGGCGGAGGCATGAGTTTTTATGGATCTATGCCCGATAACTACAAAGTTGCCATTAACGGAAATCATAAATTGATCAGTAAAATCCTTCAGACTGAAAGTGAAGAAGAGCAGATCAAGCTTGCCAAACAAGCATTTGACCTGGCTTTATTATCGTTAGGAATGCTTAACGGTGCCGAATTAACAGAATTTGTTAACAGAAGCGTTGGTTTAATATAAATTGAAATTATATCGGGTTCATCTTTAAAATGATGAACCCTTTTTATGAAATTTGTTGATTGCCTTCATGTCTTCAGAAATTAGTATGTTAGCAATCATCACCCAAAATATTTTTTATGAAAGTTGAATTAAGTCATGCAGACGACAAGAAAGCGAAGAAAGCTATAGAAGTTAATACCGTTGAAGATCTTTTAAGTATTTGCAAAAAATTTGACAGAGATGTAATCATTTCTTTGCCGATGCAGGGAACAAAAAGCAAATTTGATTTTTATGCCATGGTTTATGATGACAGCATTGAATAATTAAAAACGGATCAATTGCTCTTAACGGCAGTAATTCGAGTATTTTTTGCCTCCATAGTTTCAAAAACAAGAGTTTCAGGAGAAATTTCTATTATTAAAAATGGAAATTCTCTAACTCTGTTTTCCCCCAGAATTTCAGTATATCTGATCATCTTATTATCCATCCTGAAATTCCCTCTTGATAAAATTTTGCCTCCCCAAAATATTTTCAGACTATCTGGTTTTGTAAATTCAATGGATGGGCGCTGAAGCTGCAATTCAGAATGAGTAACGCTATCTGGATCCTCTTTATCCGAACTTTCAATTTTTACATAATTCCACTTACCATACAAATCTTCTGCAGGTACGGAAGTACAATTAAATCCTGAAAAGGAAATGAAGAATATGGAAACCGATAACAATAGTTTTTTAGAGATAGAAAGTTTCAGAAACATAAGGTATGATTTCGTGCAAAACTACTCTAATTTTAAAATCCGCGAATTACTGATTTTGCTTTTTCTTCTTTTGCAAAGGCCCGACTTTAACTTTTCCTTTACTATTTTTCTTAAAAAAATGCTTTTGTAAATCAATAACCCGAACAGAAAAAGAATTGCTCTGTCCAAACGGCTTATTCAGCTCCTCCAAATTAGAATCTATAATATAAATTTTATTTCCAACAGTTTCAGAATTTCCCGGATAGGTGTATTTATAATTATCCGTACGTAAAACCCGGGCTGTTTTCCAGCTATTATTACTGTTTAAAATATGAACCTCATTAACTCCCTGAGCCTGAGACATAACTAATAAATGGTTCTCAGTAAACTGCAAGCCATTTATTCCTTTAAAATTACCTTCTATTTCTACTTCAGTTATGCGGTTACTGTCCCGAAGATCAATTTTGTATAAATGACCGTTATTAGCTGTTGCTGCCAGTAAATAACCGTTTGTATGATAAACTAAACCATTTAATCCTTTTCCCTCTCCCTTAAATTTATCGCTGTTCAAAAAAACGGAAGATTTGCCTAACGAGTCAACTTTATAAATTACAGGAGAGTAGCTGTCGGTTATGTAAATATTTTTGGCATTATCTATAGCAAGATCGTTTACAAAATGCTGCCCCTTAAATAATGAATCCATGTTTATTACCGATTTAATCTTATTTTGAACAAGATCAATAGTGATTAATCTGGCAACATTGTACTTACTTTTTGCTGTAGAGTTAGATGAATATCCCAAATCTCCGCTTAGAACATACAGATCATTTCCTCTAATTTTTAACCCGGAAGTAGCGATAAGTGAGGTGTCATTCAACAAAACCTGGTATTCGCCTTTCTCGTTTACTGTTCCTATCTGCCCGGTCTTCATAGAGCCAATTATGAATTGCTTTTTAGCCGGATAATAAACTATGCTTTGTGGATAAGCATCGGTATCAAAATAATTGATCACAACACTCTGTGAAAAACCTGAAAAGGCTATAAAAACAATAAGGATAGAAGTAATAAGCTTTTTCATGGGAAAATAATAGATTTATACTTCTTTCTAACAATCTTCAATTTAACAATTTTATTAATTATTAAACGCATTCAGTTAGAATAAATCTCTGTTATCCTATTAAATTAAAGCGAATTGGAAATTTAACTGATACTTTGGTCTTTGAAAATTTCGGATCCAAAATGACTTAATGTGCTTTCATCCTGCAAATCTATCAAGCGGATGTGCTCATGTATTTTATGGATAAGTGAATCCAGGTTTTGAGCACTTTGATTTAACAAACGCATACACTCATTCTTTTCATCGGTAGTTAGTGGAGTGCCAAGCAAATGCACAAGTCCAAGAATAGAAGCTAAAGGATTTCTAACATCGTGAGAACTTATACGGGCAATTTCCTGAAAAGCTTTATTCTTTCGCAAAATTAACAGCTCATTTTCTTTCCTTTCGGTGATAATGGTCTGGATAGATAAATATCCCATTTGCTGGGTTATTGGATCTTTGTACGAAGCGCAATCGATTTGAACCCAATAAGGTTCGCCTGACTTTTTATAGTTGATAACCTCAATGCAAAATGGCTCATTTCTTTCCATGAGGTTTTTCAAATCCTGCAAATTATTTTGGTCTGACGCATTTGCTCTTAAAAAAGATATCGGAGATTGCCCTTTAACTTCGGACAGCTGATAACCCGTAAACTTTTCAAACGCAGTGTTTACCCAAACCAAATTATCATCGGCATCTGTAATCAGGACAAGATTATTTACGTTTTTGGCAACTAACGATAATCGTTCAACTTCATGTGTTGCGTTTTTAAGATCCGTTGTGTTTTGCATCACACCAATCATTCTAATTGGCACCCGGTTATCATCAAAAATAATTAAACCCCGATCGTAAATATATTTATAAATACCATTTGTGCTTAAAAAACGATATTCCTGTTCCCATTTGTCCTGCTTAGAATCAAGCGCTTCCTGAATACTGGTTTCAACGGCCTGCAAATCTTCCGGATGAATCATTTTTGCCCACCATTCCATATCCGTTTTTTCTAAGGGATATCCAAAATTTGAAAACAGTGCTTCATTCCAGCTAATTTCGTTGTTAATTAAATCCCAATCCCAAACTGTATCATTGGTTGCTTTTGCAAGCAATTCATATCTGTCAAACTTAAACTGCTGACTAATATTATTTTTTATAATTTCTTTGAATGATTTTTTAGACGAATCCTCTTTGTGATTTTCAGAACCCGCAAGCTCTTTAAAGGTTGTACTACTTCGCGGAAGAGTAAAATAAAACGTACTGCCAATCTTTTCTTCTGATTCGACTCTGAGTTCTCCTTGGTTCTTCGCAATAAATTCTTTACAAATCTGCAAACCCAAACCGGTGCCTTTTTCCTTATTTAATCCAATCGTTGTAAAGAAAGTTTCATCAAAAAGATTGTTTTTAATTTCTTCGCAAATACCAATTCCAGAATCTTTCACGGCTATTTCCACCGTATCGCCCAGGTTTTTAGAAGAGATAAGAATCTTACCGTTTTTCGGAGTAAATTTTATTGCGTTGCCAATTAAATTTCTCAAAATGGTTTTAATCATTTCATAATCGGCATCCACAATATCTTCGGCAACAACTTCATTTTCCAGAATGATGTTCTTCGCCATTAGATTTTTCT
The DNA here is from genome assembly GCA_039934815.1 of Daejeonella sp. GTDB lineage: Bacteria > Bacteroidota > Bacteroidia > Sphingobacteriales > Sphingobacteriaceae > Daejeonella. The sequence goes on from JBDTLL010000010.1 coordinate 3,847, forward strand.
TGTTCAGCAACGTAAGTTCATCAACTATTTTGCTGATTTCTACAGGCACTTTAACTATTTTAAATCCTGCAAGCTGGCTCTTTGCCCACATTAACAGGTTTTCTAAAAGCAAACTATTGGAGCCAATGTCTTTCCTGATTTCTTTGAAAAAGAAATCGATCTCGTCTTTAGAGATCATTCCGTCCTCGTAAAGCTCAATCATATTAATCATGTTGGCAAACGGACTTCTTAAATCATGGGCAATAACAGAAAATAGTTTGTCTTTTATATGATTTAAATGCTCCACATTATCTTTTTGCGTTTTGATAATCTGGTTTCGGGCCCGAAGCAAATTATTATTAACCCTGATTTTTCGGTTTCCCCAAATCAATACGGAGAGTACAATTACAGAAACCAATAAAGTTCCAACAAACAGGTAAAGCAAAAAGTCTTTGTGGTCTATTTCGCTTTGCGTAAAAACCTTTTCCTTACGCAACAGTTCATTTTCTTTAATATTCTGGTCAGAATTAAATTTTTCCTGATACTCCAGAATCAACCTATTTCTTCCGGCATTGTACAAACTATCATACAAATCGGCATATAGACTTTTATACTCGTATGCTTTTTGATATTTATTCTGCTCAACATACAATCTGGAAATCTTTTGATAAAATTTCAGATTCTCTTTTTTGCTGGAAATATCAACGTTTTTTAAACCTTCAAATAAGTATTTTTCAGATTTAGCGTACTTTCCCTTATTTAGATAAATAGTACCAAGCAAACCAAGCGATTGAAAATAGGCTCTGTTAAATTTAACTTCTTTAGCTAAGTCTATGGCTTTTAGTGCGTAAATTTCAGCCAATTCATTCTCAGCCGTTTTTTCATACGTCTCGCCAATTTCCAAATAATTTTGAGCAAGCCATTCTTTGTTATTGCTCGCCAGGTTTAACTTTACGGCAATATTAAATTTCTTTAGCGCCTGCTTATAGTTTCCCTGTTTACTGTTTAATGAAGCAATATTGTGAATAATGGCAGGCTCAAAAGATTTTTGAGACGAGCGCTGAACGGCAGCCAAAGCTTTTTTAAATGCTAAAAGAGCGTTGTAATCATCTTCTAAACGAACATTACACAAACCAATTACATTATAACAGCGTGCAATTAGTTCGGGTTGATTAATTTTAACGGCTAATTTTACTCCGTCACTTTCGGCCTCAATGGCCATTACAAAACCATCCCGGTAGGTATATATTATGCCTTGTAAATAATAAGCCCAGACTATACCTTTTTTATAATCCAGTTTTTCCGAAAGTTTTAATGCTTCTTGCTGATATTTCTCTGCAAGTAAAAGATTTGATACTGTTAACTGATAGGCAAGTGTGTTAAGATAGTTAACACGATTAGTATCCTGCTTTGTAATATCAAGCGGTTTACCCTGCTGGCTAGATTGTCCGAAGGAATTCGAAAAGCTTACGCTCAGAAATAGTATAAGTAAAATAATAAACCGCTGAACCACCAATCCTCGAGACAATTACCAGATAAATTGTATTGTACGAAATCTAACTTATAGAGTTATAAGTTAAATTTCGTAGAAATTAAAAAATATTAAGCAGTTACTTGTTTCTGTACATTCCTGTATAAGAACGAGTTATAAATATGCCTGCGGGCAAATCTTCCCGGAGAATCAGCATTTACTAATTTAATATAGGTAGCACGCGGAACGTCAAAATACTCGTAACTGCTGCCATCTGTAAAATCAACACGTAAAGTTTGCGCATTGTATGAAAAGTCAAGCATGCCGCATTTACTCACAGTTTCGCTGTATTCTGTGATCGATAATGCCTGCGTTTCCGGAGAAATACTAACTAAAAAGTGGTACGCTTCTATAATATTTTTGCATTTTTCTTCAGCTTCTAATTTTTCTGCATCATTATCTCTAAACTTATCAGGATGCAGATCCTTCATGAAATTACGGTAAACAGTTTTTAATTCTTTAAGCTCAACAGTTTTATTTACACCAAGTAACTTTCTGTAGTCAACAATTTTCTTCATAAAAATTTATACGTTCTATGCTTCAAATAATAAAAGCAATGATCTTTGAAGAAAAAGCTTAATTATGGAAACCATTATTTTTTTGCAAAGGTACTATTTAAAATCACTAAAAATCAGCTAGTTTATAAAATGGGCTTAAATATTAGATTATTAGGGTTTAATAACCAGCAGGTTATACTTCAGCGCTAAAACAACACTTAACTACCGTGATATTAATTGTTAACAATTATAGTTTCAACATTCATTTTAAACTGGTTTCTTTGTGCCGGAAATGTCTTTATATATCAGTTCAATCAATTCGGGAAGCAACGGAAACTGTTATTATGTTGGAAATCAGCAAACAGCTGTATTGATTGATGTAGGAATTTCCTGCCGGGAAGTTGAAAAACGGTTTGCCAGAATGGGACTTTCTATGAAAATTGTGAAAGCAATATTTATTTCTCATGAACACTCTGATCATATAAAAGGACTTACAGTTTTAAGCAGTAAGTACCGCATTCCGGTTTACGTAAGCACCGGAACTTTACGAAACCTGCCCTGCTCGGTAGATGCAGAGCTGATCCGGATTTTTAAAGGTTCTGAAAATATTAAAATAGACGAAATTACAATAACTCCTTTCTATAAAATCCACGATGCCTACGATCCGCATAGTTTTATGCTGAGTTATAACAAAGTAAATGTGGGTGTTTTTACAGATTTGGGCAGAGTTTGTAAAAACCTGACCAAATATTTTAAAAAATGTCATGCGGCTTTCTTAGAAACCAATTATGATGAGACAATGCTTGACCAGGGAAGGTATCCTTATTTCTTAAAAAATCGCATACGCGGAGGATCCGGACATTTATCTAACCGGGAGGCGCTCGATTTATTCATAAATCATCGGCCGGAATTTCTTTCTCACCTGCTTCTCTCCCATTTATCAAAAGACAACAATTGTGTAGAGTTAGTAGAAGAATTGTTCAACAAGCATACTACCAATACGCAAATTACCGTTGCAGGCCGTTACCAGGAAACGTCTGTCTATTTAATAGAACCTGCCGGGATGATCAAAAAAGCCCAATTAGTTATAAAGCAAAAGCCCGCAGAAGCCCAGCTATCCCTTTTCTGATTCTATTTAAATATTTGTCGGTATCAAAATTTGTCCCGAAAAACTGTATCTAAAATGCCCCCTTATCACATTGATTTAAAAGGTAAATTACTTATTCAAAATATGCTGTTTTACTAAAAAACCTATAAGGGTCAATAAAATGAAAGCATCTTTATTAAACCAAAACTTTGCCGACAAAAATTTTATCCTTCCGGACTTAGGAGAAGTGGAAAACTTTAAGCCCGCTACACTTACGAAGCGTGAAAAGGAAATTGTTAATTTAATTGCCGACGGAAAAACAAGTCAGAACATTTCTATTATCCTGTATATTTCTATTCACACAGTCAACAATCACCGCAAAAACATTTACAAAAAGTTGCACACCAATAACCTCGCGGGTTTAATCAGGTTTGCTATCCATTCCCACTTAATATAATTCATTAAGTGTCTTTTCAGGCATCTTCAGTGCAACATACAAATGGCACTTCAGTTAAAGGTGAAGTTCTTAAAATTCTATGTTTTCCCAAATCGCTTGATAAAGGCTGTTGCTGGTTTATCTCTTCATTTCTAATTTTTATTTTTCCGTCAAGATCGGCCTGTAAACCTGGCCCGGAATTAAGATCATGGTTCATTTTATTAGCCACATCTTTATCTAAATGAACAGACACATTGTTTATCAGTTCATCCCGCGTATTTGTTAAATCACTAATTTGCTCATAAATACTATTGATATTTCCAAAAAACTCTACGCAAACTACACTTAACTCACAATCATCCGGCAAACCGTATAATCTGAGTCGGGTTTTTATATCCTTATTTAACCACCTTGTTTCGGCTAAAATTTTTGTCTCTTTTTCCAGCGCAGCGTTTATATTATAAATCTGACTTAGAGCAGTTTGCTTTACAAAATCTGTAATACCCGGAGTTTTTATCAGGCGTTCATATTGCTGCCGAACTTTATACTCGATAGGTTTATTAAATAATCTTTGTTCTGAAATAAGAATATTCCGGTGGTCCAAACCATCTGCCTGCACAACTTGCGCATATAGCAAGCACCAAATGGTTGTACGCGGAGGATTAGCTGTCATATTTTTCCCATTCATTACGGCGGTAGCAAATGGAGCACTAACCGTTAACTGATTTTCATCTCTCGTTACATTACATATTAAATTTGGAGCCGGATGTTGCAAGCCTGTTAATCTGAAAGGTCTGCCAAACCTTCCCTGAGCTGTACTCCAAATCCTGTCGGAATGACCAAATCTGAATTCATAGGTATAAAAGCCGAATAATTCGGGGCTTTCATGATGAATGGATGGAGGAAGTGGAAGCAGATAGAAATGTCTGTCCGCATCAGTTGATTTCTCAAGCTTCTGCATGGCCTTAATACCGGAATGCTCCGCTCCCGAAGCGGGAGTAATAACCCTAATAAATTCGGGATCTAAAGTTAAAGGCGGCTCTTCCGGGGTTTTAAATAATGACGGATGGTTATTGCTGATCAGTTGATCAGGAGCATAAGCCACCGGACGGGCAAAGAGATCATCATTTCCATCATCAGGCAGTTTATCAAATTCAAGCCAGAGAAACCTTTTCCTAGCCTCCGTGAATGAATATTTCACATTCCTAACGTATGGTGATAAAGCGATACCGGCACCAATTACTTTTGGCAACTGCCGGGGGTTTACAGTGACGGGCAGTAGTAATGGATCGGACTCAAATGCAACCACACCCGCTTGTTTATTTTCATCTGATAATTGTGGAAGAATTTGATATTGCACTTCCAGAGTATCCGGAAACTCGTTATTCGGTGCATGCGGATCCAAAACATCTATAAAAATTATCCTGCCATATTCACGGTGTACCAAACCGTCTTCGCCCTGCTGAATTGCTTGAAAGGATGCAATTTTGTAAAATTCCAGATCACCTATAAACTCGTATTTCATGTCAGCAAGACTTGTTTCCTGACGACTAAATTTCCGTCTTCTTAAAATAGAAAAACTGGAAGGTTTCAAACCATCCCAAGTCCAGTCCCGGTTAACATAAAGGGAAGTAGCCACCATCCAATGATCAATCAATTCATTTTTTGAGGCGAAAGTAACACTGCTGGCATCTGGTGCCAACGTATGTCTTGCCAGATTACTGCACCAGAAATGTAAACGTTCTCCATTTTCAGCACTTAGCGACAAGCCATTTACAGCCACATTTAATTGCTTTGCAAGTCTATGGGCAATATCTGGGAGATTGTTGTTTGCTGAGAAAGTTATTTCAGATTTTTGGTTACTGTCGTATATTGGTTGTGGGTCCGGTTGTAAAAATATTCCTTCTAAAACCCTGGAATTTTTTAAACCGCTGAGCAACTCTTCTTCAACTGAGGAAGTTTTTCTCATTTTCAAAACTGTTGTTTTACCAAACCGGCTATCCAGATTTGGATCAGCATTTAAATGCCCCCAGTAACTATCCTGATCATCACAAACTGCCCGAAAAGTAATGCGTAAATTCCTTTCGGTAGGTAATACGATATCGCCTGCTAAGGCCGAAATTGTGTCATTGTCACTAGCATTATTAAACGGGTTGTTTTTATCCTCCAGATTTAAAACATTAAAATCTTTATATATAAAATTCAATTGCAGTTCCTGATCAAAATTTCCAGCCTCAAAATCACGATAGGTATTATACAAAGTGATGTAATTCTCTTTTCCACTATCACTTTGCAGATTATCCATTTGCAGGGTTTCAACTTCTACTTTGACCCCAATTTTTGTCACATCAGGATCTGAAAGACCAATAGAATAATTCAATTCCGTTCCTGCCGCCTCTAAATCTAAATGAGCCTGCAATTGATTTTTAAGTAATCCTACTGCATCACCATATTTTCTGGTGTAAACTACGGTTGGATATCCCAAAAGCGGGCGTTTAAAAGTTAATGCAGAACCTGTAAAATTAAGGTCGTCTGTGGAGTGATTTATTTCATCTTTGTTTATCACCTGCAATTGGGCCGGGGCTACGTACCTTTTAAATGTAGCGTTTGCAATTGATGAGGGACTTACATTAATTGGTTCGGCCTCAGGACCGGGACCTCCTCCGCTTATATCAGCCAGCCGAACCCTGAACGCATATGATTTTCCATAGCTAAGCTTCGTATTCAAGTCAACGGCACTATATACATCACTAATTTCAACCTGCTTATCCTCCATGGTTCCATCAGGTTTTCTTTGCAAGGCTCTGTTATTCTGGTATAACTCTGCCGCAGTTTTATCTGGAATTACAAGAGATGAATCGTTCCAGTTGGAGAAATACATTGGCAGCCAGTAATTGGCGCTGTTTACACCATACAATTTTGTTGGATAAACCTGAAAAGGCAGCTCTCCGGAATATGGGCCAATATTAATATCTTCCAGAACCATATCTCCTTTGCTGCTCACTTCCGTTAAACTTTCCCAGACTGCTTCATCATCATTAGATTTAACATCAATGTGATATCCGCTTACTCCCAAAGGTGCATCTAACCTGCCTGCAAGGTTTGCAACACTTTCGTCTTTCGCCAATTGCCGGAGATACCAGATCAGAATTTGTTCATCATCCCAGCCAAGCCTGATTCCCATTTCCTTTTGGGGATGAAAACCATCCTGTTTTTCCTTTAAAATATTACCGCTAACTGGTTGATTCGCGTGAACTATTTTCGCGAACCCGTCATTATATTGAGCTGATTCGATAAAAAGATCATCAAAAATTCCGTCCGGGTTCTCTCCTGCTTTCATCACCGGAAATAAAACTGAAGCAAATAAGTTCCGGCTAATGAATTTCCCATCGGCATCTTTTTTTAGTTTAGGAATTCTCGCCGCATATCTTTTGATAAAGGGTTCTGCTCCAGCCAAAGAATTAATCTGCTCGGCACTGTAAGTAGCGTCGGGAACCACATCAATATAAATCCAGCCACCCATCTTAAAATCTGCGGCCTGTAAAGAAATGGTTGTTTTATATATCAACCCAGCTTTTTGGGCCATTAACGGTTGCCGTAACAAATAAGCATAAACTTTTCCCCAGCTTACTTTCGTTTCTTTTTTAAGATTCTGGTTTGGCTCAGCGTCCCTTATTGCGCAATAATAGCTATCATCTGTTACCGCGTTTTTTGTACGGGGGGAAGTGAAATTAAAAGCCTCGCGGTAGCTTTCCGGCAAATATTTTTTAACAGACAATTCTTTGTCTACGGCCTCGGGTGTGCTGTGTTCTGTTGAAACATCCGAGCTTCGGTTTTCATCAATATCAAAATACTTTAAAGTTCCATCCTCGTTGGTTACCTGTTTGAGCGTTTCGTAGATACTCCTCACCTGATCAGAATAGTTTAAGACCGCGTTTTCTGCACGCTCTTTTGATGGATCTTTACCCGCAAATTCAGAAGCTTCATTTACAACCATCACGTTAAACTGGGGTTGTGTATCGGCGAAAGCCGGAGCTTGACCGGCAACTCCAAAAACTGTATTTACCGGTAGAAGCGGACTAATATTTCTTGGAATCCAAATAATGTTGACTGATAAATTACCATCCGAATCTACTGATTGAGGTAATGCTAAAAGCGTAAAACGAGTCTTACTAATTTCTGCCATTAGAGTAATTTATTTAAGCAATTTGTCTTTGTTCTTCCCAGCTTTCGCTGAAATCAATATCAATAACTAAGAAAATACTAATCTCCAAAGCAAAAGTTACCTGAGCTTTGCAGGTTGTTGGCTTATCTTCGCCCTGTTTTTCTATAGAACCTTTTGCTTCTATGGTGATAGTTACTCCCACCAGTCCTCCCAAAATTTCCGCGTGACCACGGAATAGAAGTATCGCGGTAGCAATTACTTTTTTACTGGAATCGGCATAAATTTCAACGGAAACCATAAATAAAATACTCACGTTTCCGATAACCGGCAGGCCAACAGTTATTTGTGCCCCAAAACCAAATTTCATCGTAACTGAAACAAGCGGACTTGTATCAGCGGCAAGCATCAGATCAACATTTCCGACAGCATAAATACTACCGGCAGCAACGCTTACGCACATTACCTGGATGCCTCCATGAAATTTAAAAAATGCTCCTGCGGTTGGCAATAGCTGACTTGGATCTGTTGTTACTTTCAACGCCGCATTAAAATACATCCCAATGGACATGCTTGCTTCAAGTCGCAATGGCGTTTGTGGCGAGTCATAAAGGGCCCCAAAAGGAAATCTAACCAGCGGAATATCTTTAGAGGCATCGAATTTATATTCCCAAACATTGGCAGAATTACTCATCGAAACTTTTAAACCTTTTTTAAGAGCTTCTTTATAATCGCCTGTACTAACTGCCGCCAAAATTTCAAGAATTTGTATAACAGGCTTCAGCGCATCACTAAATTCTATTTCTGGTACAGGCAGGTTTAGAGGATCAAGTCCTTTTTCTCCACCCAGATTTGTTTCTGTCCCTTTTTGCGCATTAAAATTTCCTTTAATAGTCATTACCCTTTCCAGCGGGCCCAGGTCAACAGCAATTGCCATATTGTTCATTTTACCTTTCCAGGAATTTCCCAGATCGGTAGCAAAAGAATCTACATCAAAATCATACTTACCTATATAAGACTTGTTTGCATGTTTTGGGTCACTGTGTGCTTCATATTCGATAAAAACTTTAAAGCCTTCTGTATCTATAAGCGGATAATGAACCGAGGGAAGATCAAACCTAAATGCTTCATTCAGCAACGCATCACCTTTTTGCTTAATGAGTTTATAGCCCTGATCAACCAGTTTGCCGGCCTCTTCTTTTGCCTTTATTTCCATAATTTCCAGCACATCTTTGCCGGCGTCTAAAATTCCGTCTGCAGAAACTTTGCTAAAGGCTTTAACAGCGTTTTCAGCTGCATCCGTTCCGTTTAATAAAGAAATAGCGGCTCCGAAATTTGTTTCTGCATCGCCGATATTCGGAAAAATGCCAACCGTATTTAAAAGACGGTATGAATCGGCCATTAAGGGAGGCGTTTTGCTTAAAAGCGAATTTATTCCCGTCTTAAATGAGGGAGTTAAAAAGAGAATCTTTTGAGAATTAAGATTTTGTAAAAATCCAAAATTGATGGTATCGTTACCCGGATTTCTCAAAATTTCGAGCGGATGTGCTATACGCAGCAAATTCTTAGAAATTTCAGTAGTATCAATGCCTCTCAATGCCTGAATCCATTTTCCAATCCGGATTAAAGGAACAGAAGTATGCTCGTCTAAAGGAGCAACAGCTCCATCTTTTCTGGTGTGCATAACCATGCTCCAGCTTCCATCTTTTGGGAGAACTACTGAACCACGAGCGGCGGCAACAAATATTTTTGTGCTTCCATCGGCACTTACAGAAGAATTTACATCAAACTGGTTGATCTTTACAACCTGATCTGTACCTGCTACTTTAACAGAACAATTTATTGTACCACCAATAGAACCTTTTTGCGATTTCAACAAGGAATCAAACTGAACATCTGTAATAGGACCTCCCCTGGGGGATAATTGAACAAAACCCAAAATTCCTTTAGATGGAACTTTATTATCTGCTCCGCCCTCAATAACATTCTCGAGCTCTACGTCGGCATCAAAAGTTAGTCCTCTCAATGAAGCGTCACCATCCTTATGGGTTACCTCAATTTCACGAATATTTTTAATGCCGGATAACTCTCTGACCATTCCCGGGTGAATTTCGAATGGATTCTCATGTTCCTTTAAGGTAAAAACACCGGGAGGATTTTCTACTTTATCATAATAAGTGAAATCAAAACGTCCATTACCCTCTGCTTTCCACCCGCTATCAACTCTTCCTACGTATCCATTTCCTAAACGAAATAAGGTAATTGTTCTAACTACATGAATTCCCCAGGGGTAAATAACACTTTTAACCTGAACAACCTCATGACTTGTACGGCCCGTGGTTACATTAAAAAGCGCCTGACTTGTTTCTGCATACAACGCTTTATCATTATGCCAGTCGCTAAAAATATTAGCTCCGTATCCGGATAAACCGGCTTTCTTTAATGGCACTCTTGGACGGGTGGGATCTGCGGTTGGTGTTGCAAATTCTTTATTAAAAATATTAGTGACACTTTCTCCCAGCGTACTGGCACTAGCATCGTTACCAAACATATCCAGCACATTATAAAGCTGAAATGTAAAACCCTCAAACAGATCATTATCTCCTTCTTTTATGGATGAACCTGCTTGTAATTCGAGCTGAATTCCTCCATTAATGAAATTGTTAAAAATGGGACTTACATTATTTATTGCCGGCTTTTTTGTTTGATTGGAGAAATTATCCAGAATTGCAAATGCCAGCATCCCGAAAGGAAGATTAAAGTAGGCGTAGGTTTTACGGTCTGTTTTATTTTCAAAAGTTTGCTGCAAATATTTGGTTAATGGGATTGGTGACAAAGCAACCATATCATCGCAGACATTGCCAATACGGGTAGGAATTCCATCATCTTTATAATAATTCCAACCTACCGGAGGATCTCCAACTACTCCTGGAACATCAGGGTTTGGAATATTAAAAACAGGCTCCCAGGCAATTTGCGGTAACGTAAATGCCCTTGCATTATATCCTGCAGTAACAACATCCATACCCTCTATCTGTATTGGAAAAAGTTGCCCCTCCTGTTCATTATTAGCGTTGCCTCTAACTCCCCAACTTCTTCTCATTTCTAAATTACCAGAATAAGCCACCCCCATTTGATTTGCTTTACTGCTAACATCAAGCAAAGCGAAATCTTCAGTGATCATTCGGTTAATTCCATTCAGCAAAACCTTTTCCATCTCCGCCCCTCTAAATTTCATTGCCATAAGATTGGAAGTTTGCTCAGAGAATAATGGCTGGGCTGTATCAACTGCATTTATAGTTTCTGCAGCAAACTGAGGGAAAGCTTTTTCAATAATACCGGCATTCAAATTTTGATCTTGCTCTGTAATTTTTACTTCTCTTTGCACTTGAAGAGCAGATGTAAGTTTCGAAAAAGTAAAAGACAGACCGGTTTTATTAAACTCTTCAGCAGGTTTATCCCAATTGATATTTGCAACCAGCCATAGCCAAACGGCCGAATTCAGGCTTTTGAACCTTCCTTCGCTAGAACGGTTAAACTGATTATTAAGCGTACCCAAATTTGCCGCATATGGATCGGGCAAGGTTGGCAGATAAGAATAGAGACCGAAATTTAAATGAAGGTTTCCCTTTATGATGTTTGTATAATCATCGCTCAGTTGACCCATTAATACCGCCCCGTTTGGCGGTGTTACGGTAAACAAAGCATTATGCAGCGCAAGCGCAAATGGTTTCACAACCGGTATTTTATCCTCAGGAAGTTTATTATCCCATAAAATATTATCATCATAAATGGTGATTGCTTTTTTCAGCTTACTAAGTGCAATCATCAAAGCTGAATTTTTAGACTTAACCTTTACCGCTTCGCCATTTACTTTTAATGGGCGATCTATTTTTAAATCAGAATCCACGAAAGTGAGAAAGAGCTCATCGCCTTTGGCCACAGAATTATAGAAAAAAGGAATTACTGTTTTAAAATTGAGTTCCGCCGTAGTTCCGAAGGAGTTTTTCTCGTCCTTCCATAAGTTAAAATTCTGCGCAGAATTTGCGCCGTTACACTTCAGATCCGTTATTGAAATCCTTCCAGGCTCAGAAATTAAAAATGGGTTCTTATTTAAAAGCTGACCTTGCAAACCCGGCCAAACCGAAAATAAACCTTCCCCTAACTCCTGTACAAGACCACCGTTTCCGTCCGCTTCGTACGGACTTGCGACGTCAATTTTCGCGGCTGGAATTGACCACCATGAATTTACAACCGGGGCGGTTCCGCTGATCTGGATAAACGGCGACTGACAGGAAGTAATGGTAAATTCAGTTTGATCGCTTTTTAATGGTATTGCAACCCGGTTAAGTGTGGGGTTATAAATCGAGTTTTGATTATTGTCGAAAACAAAATTGCTATGCTGTCCAAAAATTGTGTTCGAACAGTCGCTTACGCTGATAATTTGCTTACCAACGCCGTTAAACGAAAATGAAAATTTATCAGGAAGCTGATACTCTGCCGAACGTGCATCCTGTCCAAAAGGACTTTCCGGATCAGCATCCGTAACAATTTTCTGATCAAGATTCAGATTCACAGTAATTTTTGTCTGTGGATTTACAGTCAATTTCCCGTTGATTAAAAACGGATCAGATTCTAAAGTAATATCACCTCCTTTAACCCTTAGCCCGGCAAAAAATCCTTCCGGAGACGATACATCAAAAATTCGGGCATTTATCCATACCGATACCGGAACTACTTTGTACGTTCTTGAAATCTGAACATCGGTTTTACCAAAAACAAATTTTCGGTTTTTTAAAAACGAAGCTTTAAAGAGAATTACCGGTAAAGTTTGTCCTTCAATATATAGGGGGATCAAACTTTCAAATTTGATAAAGTCAAAGAATAATTCCTGTCCACCTAATTTGTCAAACGGGCCTAAAGTTTTAGAGACCCGGCTGCCCGCAATTTTAGTCGAAATACTTGCTTCAACCTGCGTTGTTCTCGCCCGAACATTTCTAACAAAAACATGGTGAGTTTCCGATGGATTATCTTTTACCACCTGGTTTACAATTTCCTCAATATTGTTTCTTTTTTGTGCCGTAATACTTGCCGGCTGGAAAACTTCCGAATTTTCAAAAGTGAACTTCTTTTGTCTGAGGATGGGCTCCTGGTTAACAAGCACACTGGCAAGGGCTTTTTGAAGCTCTAAAATACCATGCTCAGACTGTTTTCCCTGACTTTGAAGCTGACCGGTTAGCTCGGAAAGAATAGAAATTAATTGCTCCTGATCCATGATTTGTTCCGGATTTAAAAGAAAAATGAATTAAGTATTGGAGGAAGGCTTATTTGCCTGAATATCGGAGGTAATTAACGCAACTGAAATAGCTAGTTCTAGTCATTTTATTAACGTTGATTACAAACGCAATCGCGATTTTTCAAGTTAAAACTCAGCATTTCAAATATTGCGTGTTCAGGCCTGTCCATATTTCCTTAAAAGTTTATAATTATATTTAACACAAACCGCTTTGGATATGGAACATTCGTTTAAACCTTTAGAAATTACAGACTGGGAAGATTCTAAAAAAACGCTGCACCTATTTCTTCAGATTGTTGGAAAAATCAGGGGGAAATTGATGCCCCGAAAAAACCATTGGTGGAACGTAACCTTATATGTGTCGGCAAAAGGTTTAACAACCCGTCCCATTCCCTACCGGGATAAAAGTTTTGAAATTGAGTTTAATTTTATTGACCATACTTTGGAAATAAGGGTTTGTGATGGGCAGCAAAAAAGTTTCAAACTGCAGGACGGTCTCAGCGTATCAGAATTTTACAAAAACGTAATGAACAGTTTAAAAGAACTGGGAATTGAAGTTAAAATTCTTGCGAAGCCTTACGACAATTTAAGCAAAGAGCCTTTTGAAGAGAACACAAGCTATAAAAGTTACGATGCTGAATTCGTTCGCAGGTATTGGGATATTCTCAGATTGGTAAATTCTACCTTTGAAGAATTTAGCGGAAAATTTCTCGGAAAAACCTGCCCGGTTCAATTATACTGGCACCACATGGATTTAACAGTAACGCGTTTTTCGGGTAAAAGAGGACCGGAAATGCCGGAAGCCGGCATTGTGGAAAAAGAAGCGTATTCACATGAAGTGATTAGTTTTGGATTCTGGCCAGGCGACGAAACTGTAAGATTTCCTGCCTTTTACTCGTACACTTATCCGGCGCCTGCCGGCATAGATCAAAAAAAGCTGGAACCTGCTTCAGCACGGTGGGTCGACTCTAATAATAGCCCGATGGCAATATTATCCTATAACGAATTAATTAAAGAAGAAAAACCGGAAAGAGCCTTGCTTTCATTTTTAGAAAGTGCTTATTACGCCGGAGCTTCTGCCGCAAACTGGAACATTCAGGATTTTGATAATTCAAAAGTATGATCGTGATACGAAGTTACCGTCTTATTTAAAAAGATGAGAAGCGTCGCATTAGCAAGTACAGAAGGAAAATGGGTTATGGCCTCCTCCATTCTGGCTTCCTCCATGGCTTTTATAGATAGCACCGCGTTAAATGTTGTTTTACCTTCTTTGCAGGAAAGTTTAAACGCCCGGGGTACAGATCTTTTCTGGATATTGAATTCCTATTTATTAATGCTTGCCTCTTTAATTTTATTGGGCGGAGCTTTAGGCGATAAATTTGGAAGAAAACGAATCTTTATTATTGGAATTCTGATTTTCATGGGCGGTTCTGCAACCTGCGGATTTGCGCCAACCGTTAAACTTTTAATAATATTTCGGGCATTGCAGGGTATTGGAGGCGCATTGATGATCCCGGGAAGCCTTTCTTTAATTTCAAGCACTTTTTCAGATAAAGAAAGAGGAAAAGCAATTGGCACCTGGTCGGCGGCAACAACGATGGTAACTATGGGCGGACCCATTTTAGGCGGTGCACTTGCCGATGCCGGCTTGTGGAGGTACATTTTCTTTATAAATGTGCCCTTAGGAATTATATCTGTTTTAATATTGTGGCTTAAGGTTCAGGAAACTAAAGATGAGGAATCTATAAAAGGTGTTGATTTCCCCGGTGCAATTACTACGGTTGTTGGACTAGCCCTTCTAACTTTTGGTTTTTTAAGAATCCCGGAAATTGGAATCGCTAGTCCACAGGTTTATTTAAGCCTGATTGCGGGCACAATATTAATGGTGGCATTTATCTTTTTAGAAAAAAATCGTAAAAATGCGATGATGCCAATTTCAATTTTTCAAAATGCAAATTTTAGCGGCGCCAATTTGCTAACCTTTTTTCTCTATGCAGGCTTAAGCGGAGGCATACTTTTTATAACCTTAAATATGATCCAGATTCAAGGTTATACTCAGCTGCAGGCCGGACTAACCTTGTTGCCCTTTACCATTTTAATGGTTTTATTAGCTCGCCTTGCGGGAAAATTGTCGGACAAATATGGGCCGAAATGGTTTTTGGTTTCAGGGCCTGCCTTAGCCGGAAGCGGGTTATTATTACTGGCCTTTATTAAACAAACCAATGGCCCATCAGACTATTGGGTTAGCTTTTTCCCCGGGATCTTAATTTTCGGACTGGGAATGTCATTAACCGTGGCACCTTTAACCAGTACGGTTATGGGATCGGCCGCAAATCATTTTTCAGGGATCGCATCCGGAGTAAATAATGCGGTTACCAGAATTTCGGGAGTTTTTGCCAATGCCATTTTTGGTGCCCTGGCAATTTTGATATTTACAACATTTATGGAACGGGCAATTGAAAAACTTCCAATAGAAAAAGAAGCTAAGAATGCAGTTTTAGCAGAAAGCATCAATCTGGGAAATGCTGAAATCCCGCAAGGAATAAATGTGAAATATAAACAACAGCTGAACAGTTTTTATAAGGAGGGATTCATTTCTGCATATAAAATCATTTTGATTCTATGTTCCGTGATGGCATTTTCAGCTTCGGTTTGTGCGTTTCTCATGATTAGCAACAAAGTTACAGGTAAAACAAATCCTCAAAACACAGGTATAAATAAATCTGGATAATATGTTCTATTTTTACAAACCAATTAAATTTTTAAGGCATGAGAAATCTATTTTTTATTTTACTGTTTACCGTTTGCGGAACAGCAGCATTTTCACAGTCTAATCCAACTGTTGCCGTAACTCCATCAAAAGAAATTAAAAATCAAATTGTAGAAACTGCCTGCGGCGAATGCAGATTTGATATGAAAGGTAAAAGCTGTGATTTAGCCGTTAAAATAAATGGGTCGTTTTACTTTGTAGACGGAACAAATATTGACGATCATGGTGATGCGCACGCAAATGATGGTTTGTGCGAAAAAGTAAGAAAAGCAGAAGTTAGTGGTAAAATTGTTAACGGAAGATTTTTAGCCACATCTTTTAAAATATTACCTGAAGAAGAAAAGAAATCAAATTAAATTAGATCCTTTATTAATTTTTTGTTCTTCCACTTCGGTAATTGTTTTCTCTTTTTTAATACCCGAGCGTATTTGTAAAAATATGCTCATGTAAACATTAGCGATCCACATTAAAGAGAATTCGGCAATTAAATAGCCTCTCCAACCAATATATAAAAGTTGGAAATTGGTAATGATGAGAAATAAAGCCGTTACCCAAAAACTAAAGCAATATTCGCAGGTAAACAGGTAAAAAAACTTTCTTTGCCAAAGCCGTTTACATTGTTTCGACCCTCTCACACAGTAATCTCTCCATTCGGCGAAAATTTCCTCGTGCGTAACGGTCCATGAAATACAGGCGATGGGTAAACCTAAAATTAACATCCAGACAATTTGAGTACTAAGTTCCATTGTTAAATTATATCTATATCAAGGTATTAAAAAAAGCGGGTTGAAATTGAACTTGAATCATCAAACGAAATGCCAGATGCCGTTTGGATGACTTAGTTCAGGTATTTTTACATTTTTTTCTTCTGCATTTATCTAAAAAAATATCTTTACGGCTTGTTAATATTTTTTTTTAATGAGTCAGTACCCGGAAACAAAGCAACTTCTTGATCATTCTAATTTCTATTATATCATTACCGCAGATATGAACGGAAATTATTCTTATGTGAATAATAAATACAAAAAAGCATTTGAAGGAATACATGGCGAAATTGTTGGTCAGCCACACCATATTACTATTCATCCGGATGATTTAAGTATTTGTGAGTCTGTAGCTAAATTGTGTTTTGAAAATCCGGAAAAGACTTTTCCGGCAACGATAAGAAAATATGACGGTAAAGGCGGTTACATTGTAACCCAATGGGAATACAAGGCCATGTTTAACAAGGAAATGCAGCCGGAAGGAATATTTTGTCTTGGATTCGATATTACTGAGTTTCAAAATAACAGCAGCAAACTTGAGTCGGCATTGCAGTCTGTAGATGAGAAGGAATTGATTCTGAGAGAGATAGCATATAACCAATCTCACATCATCAGAAAACCTGTAGCAAATATTTTAGGTTTGGGATTAGTATTAGAAAATATGGAGATAGATCCTAATTTAAAAAGTTTGGTTAAGATGATCATCGAAAGCGCTCATGAGCTGGATCAATCCATAAAAATAATTGTTGATAAGGCCAATGACAATAATGAAGATAATTAGTTCTTACTTCTTCATATTCCGATGTACACTAATAATTAATAAAACACCGGCAAACACCATTAAAAATCCAAGCAAATGAATCCATTGGAAAGATTCATTCAATAAAACATAAGATAATAAAAGGGCACTAACGGGCATCACTCCCATAAAAGCCGCTGCAGTACTTCCTTCTACCTGTTTTACGCCTTTGTACCAAAGCACTGAGCCCAGGCCCATTGTTGCTGCTCCGTATATCAGCAGATAGATCCAGCTGACGATTGTAACGGAATTAAAAATTCCAGATTTGTATTCCCAGAAAGCAAAAGGTATAAATCCAATAAATGCGATAAATGCCGAAAAAGCCGAAATTTCTTCAGGAATGTATTTTCCGGTTAAAGATTTTCCCATCAACGTGTAAGCAGCCTCGCAAATAATTGCGCCGGTAACTAATAAAATTCCAATCAATTGATTGTTGCCCTGATCACTGTTTTCAGAACCGAGTTGCAATACCAAAATTCCTGCAATAGCCAGAAAAATTGCCAGACCTTTTTTCCAGCCAAAATCATCTTTAAAAATCAGTACAGATAATACCGCTGTTAAAGCCGGGGTAGCGCTCATAACAATACTTCCGGTTACCCCGGAAATTAACTTCATACCGGACAACATTAAAAAGGTAAAACCTAACACGCCTATTAGGCCAATACCTATTAACAACCAGAGATCTCTGCCTTTAAATTTTTTATAATTATTTAGTTTAATAAAGGGAAGCAGCACTAAAAATGCCAGGAAAACCCGCAACATACCTGCAATAAATACCGGAAATTCCTGCGATATCAATTTACTTAAAGGCGTGGCACTTCCAAACAAAGCCATTCCCAGAAACAAATATAAATAGGTTTTAATATTTTTCATTCCGAATAATCTGATTTGAATTTATAATAAATCTTTAAAGGGCTTATGCGACTGAATAACTTCGAACAAATTACTGTGCAATTCAATACTCAATTCTGCTAATTATATGAAAAAACTGTACAATTTCTAAATCATTAAAACAAGCTTCCGGATTGTGATTAACTTTAATTTAGAAGTATAAATTCTATATACACTTTTTACTGGTCAGTGCCGAATAATTTGATTATTAAGCAATTCCCGCTTTACGCATACATCTGATTTTCCAACAAATATTCACGTTTAAACCCTTAATTATGAAAACTTTTAAACTGTCATTGATTAGTTTTGGCGTTCTGGTATTTTCTGCAATTAGCAGTTGTCAGGAAGACATTCCAGCTCCGGAACTGCAGGTTCAGGAAGTACCTGAAATGACCTATTATTGCGACCAGGTTCCGTTTTGCCACGGAAAGGTTCAGTCTTTTGTTGTTATGAAAGGCGAGGTTCCTGTTTCGCTTGGAATCAGGGTAAGTGAAAATACGCTTACGGGATTACCTTCAGATCCGGCAAAGAATATTAAAACGGCACAATTAACAATTCCGACACAGGCAAAGGATATTGGCATTGACCATATTGATTTTGGCTGGAACCCTCAGGGTCATGAACCTGAGCCTATTTATACGTTGCCCCATTTTGACGTTCATTTCTTTATGGTTAGTAAAGCAGATCAGGCTGGTGTAATTCCGGGCCCGGATCCAATCATTGTTGAAAGTAAATTTATTCCACAAAATTATGTCTCCGGTGTAGTTGCTGTTCCCTATATGGGAGTTCATTATGGTGATGTAACATCGCCGGAACTGCACGGAAGCGTCTTTACAAGCACCTATATTTATGGTTTTTATCAGGGAAAAATGACTTTCTGGGAACCTATGTTTACCAGAGCATTTTTAGAAACAAAACCCACTTTTTCTGCCGCAGTAAAACAACCGGCAGCATTTC
>JBDTLL010000011.1:0-22649 GCA_039934815.1 Daejeonella sp.
GAAAAAGTAGAATAAAGCAGAAGGCTAACAATTAATAGTAAGTTTTTTTTCATAAGTATTAATAGATAGTTTTTATTAACGGAAGTTAGCAAAAACAATCTAAAAACTAATACTCAAAATCACTTAACAACTTACTTATTAGGGATAACGTATTATTACTTCTCGAAAATAATCATAACCTGATTCTTCTCCAGCTTGTCAGCTGGCTTTATTTTGATAGATTTTATTTTCGCATCCGCGGAAGCTTTTATAATATTTTCCATTTTCATAGCTTCCAGCACTAACAAATTATCGCCTTTTTTTACTTCATCGCCTTCCGAAACCAGAATTTTCAGAACTAATCCGGGCATCGGTGCTTTTAAGTCGGCAATTTTTGCGGAGCTTAATGTATCTAAACCTAATTGATGAAGTAATTCATCATACTGATCAGAAATTTTAAGATTATATGTATTAGAATTAATTTTTACAACGCAGGTTTTTTCTTCAGGATTGTAGTTAACTATTTCTGCATTATAAGATTTGTTGTTTAAAATGGCATGAATGCGATTTGAATCCAACTCAGCCAAATCCAAGTTTAATTTTTTACCGTTCACACTAATCCCAGATTTATCGTCAGAAACCTGAAAATCAAACTTATTATTAACCTTAATTTTTAACATTTTTTATTGAGTTAATGCATATTGTACCAGATTGGCTCCCATTCGCAAAGCTTTCATCCTTGTTTCTTCTGTATCACCGGGATACGTTCCGGCATCTTCCCAGCCATTGCCTAAATCACATTCATAAGTATAATAACAAACTACGCGACCCTTATAAATTAATGCGAATCCTTGCGGGCGTTTTCCGTCGTGCTCATGAATTTTGGGTAATCCCTGAGGGAAGTTAAACTTTTGATTGTAAATTGGATGATTTGGAGGAAGTTCTGTAAAATTCAGTTCCGGAAAAACCTTTTTCATTTGCGGACGGATAAATTTATCCAGGCCGTAATTATCATCTATATGCAGAAATCCACCTCCAACCAGATAGTTTCTTAAATTTTTGGCTTCCTGATCTGAAAACGTAATATTACCATGTCCCGTAAGGTAAACAAAAGGATAGTTGAATAATTCTGTACTTCCAACTTCAACAATTGCATCATCGGCATCAATATTTGTATTTAAATTTTGATTACAAAATTTAATCAGATTGGGTAATGCGGTTCGATTGGCGTACCAGTCGCCGCCACCACTATATTTTACTTTAGCAATTCTGTAAGTCGGATTGAGAAATCCGCAAAGGCAGAAAAAAAGCAAACAACTAAGGCTGGCAGCTAATTTTTTCATCTGTTTAAAAAATTGACTTCAAAACAGGCTTCGAGTGCCGCAGTTTCGGTTCTTAACCTTGAATTACCCAACGTAATTGGTTTAAATCCGGCTTCAATTGCCAAGCCGACTTCTGCGGCTGAAAAATCTCCTTCGGGACCAATGAGTATAAGATATTTAGATTTTTTTACTAAATTTTCTTTTAAATATTGTTTGTCAAGATCAATACAATGTGCAATAAACTTTTGCCCCTCGTAATTAGATTCTATAAATTTTCTGAACGGAACAATATCATTTACAACCGGATGATAAGCTTTGATTGATTGTTTAATTGCAGAAGTAACAACCCGAACTAAACGTTCAGTTTTAACATCTTTACGTTCAGAACGCTCGCAGTTGATGAGTGATATTTCATCAATACCAATTTCTGTGGCTTTTTCTAAAAACCACTCTGTACGTTCTATATTTTTTGTAGGCGCAATGGCGATGTGCAAATAATGATTGCGTTTGCCATAATTCAATTCAACTTTTGTAACTCTTAACGCAGTACGTTTTGGATGCGCATCTATAATTTCGGCAGTATAAAATCCGCCCCTGCCATCAATAAGGTTAATTTCTTCATTAACCTGTAAACGCAAAACACGAATGCAATGCTTACTTTCTTCCTCATTCAACATATGGAGTTCACCACTAATTAAAGGAGTATAAAATAGATGCATACAGATTCTAATTGTTTTTAATGGATATCTACAGTATCAGTATCATTAATTACCAATTCTAATTTTACTGATTCGATATTTTGCTCCGTTTTTTTGAGGATGATAATGTTATAGCCATTAAATTCCTGCATTTCGCCCACCTCAGGGAATTTTCCGAAAAGATCGCCAACTAAACCTGATAAGGTATCATAATCGCCATCTTCAGGCAAATCATGAGGCAAATATTCATTCACATCGTAAATACTCGCCGCAGCGTTTACAACAAATTCTGTGTCAGATATTTTATCTACAATTGGTTTTTCTTCATCATATTCATCCTGAATCTCGCCAACCAATTCTTCAACAATATCTTCAAGTGTTACCATACCGGCAGTTCCGCCGAACTCGTCTAACACAATAGCAATTTGAATTCGCTTAAGCTGCAGCTCACTTAACAGATCATTAATTTTTTTCGTTTCCGGAATAAAATATGGCTTTCTGATTATGTCTTTTAAAACCAGTTCCTGATGTTTCGCTAAAAGTGGCAAAATATCTTTGGCGTGTACAATTCCCACAATTTTATCAATTGTTTCATCGTAAACCGGTATACGGGAATATCCTTCCTTGATAATTAAATCCAGTAAGAGATCATGAGATGTTCCTAATTCTACACCAGAAATTTTGGTTCGGGGAACCATAATGTTTTTTACAACCCGCTCATTAAAGTCAAAAACATTTTTAATCAGTTCATGCTCATTATTTTCTAACGCACCACTTTCTTTACCCTGATCAAGCAAATATTGCAACTCTTCAGAGCTATGATGAGCATCGTGACTATTAATGGTATTGATACCAATTAATCTTAAAATAAGATTTGCAAAACTGTTTAATAACCAGATAAAAGGTCTGAAAACAATATAAAAGAAATGCAGGGGAAGTGCAATTCCCATTGTTGTACTAACCGGTCTTTGAATAGCTAATGATTTTGGTGCCAGCTCACCAAAAACAATATGTAAAATTGTAATGGTACTAAAGGCGATAATTGGAGCCGCAGTTCCCGAGAAAGAACTTACAAATGACGGCGAAGCACCGAAAGAAGTAAGCAAGTTATGCAGCAAATGCTCCATTACTGCCTCACCAACCCAACCCAAGCCTAAAGAAGCAAGGGTAATACCCAACTGTGTGGCCGCTAAATAGCCGTCCAGATGTTGGGTCATGTGTTTGGCAATTTTTGCAACCCGATTGCCGGTTTTGGCTTTTATTTCTATTTGCGAAGCTCTCACTTTCACAATAGCAAATTCAGCTGCCACGAAAAATCCGTTCAGAAAAACCAGGAAAAACGTAACAAATATTTGAAAGCCCATTTTCTAATTACTTATTTACAAATGTACTTTGATACAACTCAAGGCTTTCTCTAATCACTTTGTATGCGTAACGCTTACCAAGCAAATGTTCAATAGTTACATTTTTCTCTTCCAAAGCTTTATAATCCTGGAAAAAACGTACTATTTCTTTCATTGCATGCGGAGGTAATTCAGCAAGATCATCAATGTAATTCACAGACATATCGTTTTTAGCTACCGCGATAATTTTATCATCCTGTTCGCCATTATCTACCATATGCATTACGCCAATAACTTTAGCTTCTATAATGGTCATTGGATAAACATCCACAGAACAAAGAACTAAAATATCTAATGGATCCTGATCGTCACAATATGTTTGTGGTATAAATCCGTAATTAGCCGGATACATTACTGAGGAAAATAACACACGATCCAGCTTAATTAAGCCCGAATCTTTATCTATTTCATATTTTGCTTTGGAGCCTTTTGGAATTTCAATTATTGCATTAACTACAGACGGAATATCTGTACCTGGGGAAATGTTATGCCACGGATGGTCTTTACTCATATTTATTCTACTTGATTTAACTCTTCTTCTTCACTTTTGTTTACACCTATTTTCCTTTTAAAATAAGTATAAATTAACGGTATGGTGGTAATTACTATAAATCCTACTATAATATAAAGCAGGTACTGATCAATTTCTTTTTCAAATTTTCTGCCTAAAAAATATCCAATCAGTGTTAAAGAGGATATCCAAAGTACAGCTCCCGCGATATTGTAAAATGCAAATTTCTTAAAATCCAGTTTTACAACCCCGGCAATAATGGGAGCAAATGTTCTAACAATAGGAATAAATCTTCCCATAATTAAAGCGAAAGCTCCTTGTTTTTTATAATAAAGTTCGGCGGCTAATAAATAACGCTTCTTAAAAAAAAAAGAATCACGCCGATGGTATAATACAGGTCCGGTTTTAAGGCCAAACCAATAGCCAACAAAATTACCCGAGACTGCTGCTGCTATTAAGCCGAGTATTAAAACCAATATCGAAACATCCAGTTTGCCGGTTGCAACAAACATTCCAGCTAAAAATAACAGATAATCTCCGGGAAGGAAAAATCCAAAAAATAAGCCTGTTTCGGCAAATACTACAAACAAAACAACATAAAAACCGCCTTCGCGAAGTAGCTTTTCCGGATCAATTACGTGTTGCAGGGTATCCCAAAGTTCGTACATAAGTTGAATATGGGTAAATCTACGACATTAAATTCAGAAATTTCGGCTTAGAAAAGATTTGAGATCACCCCCGGGTAAATTCCTAATACAACAGTAATGATTGCCGAGAACGCTAAAACAACTTTAAAAAATCCGGAAACGGGCACTTCAGATCTTTCAGAATCTTTAAAATACATTGCAACAACAACGCGTAAATAATAGAAAATACCAATAACAGCATTAACAACAGCCAATACAACCAGCCAAACCTGATATTCCTGCAACGCAGATGAGAACATCATAAACTTACCGATGAAACCGGCCGTTAATGGAATTCCGGCAAGCGATAACATCGCAACAGTTAATGTAAAAGCCATAAACGGATTACGTTTAGCCAAGCCATTAAAGCTATCGAAGTTATCAGATCCGGTTTGTCTCTTTATCAAAATTAAAACTGCAAATGCAATTATTGAGGCTATGGAATAAGCTGTAGCATACACAAAAACTGCATTAACAGATGTAACTCCCAACGCTACAATAGCAAACATCATATATCCCGCATGGGAAACACTTGAATAAGCAAGCATTCTTTTAAAGCTGTGCTGATATAGAGCTGTAACGTTTCCAATAAATAAGGTAATAACCGTAATGATCAGCAACGGCGGCATCCAGAAATCATGCAGCGGCGCAAAGCAAACTAAAAATATACGTAGGAAAGCTGCAAAGCCTGCAGTTTTTACTACCGTACTCATAAATGCCGTGATCAATGTTGGCGAACCTTCATAAACATCAGGTGCCCAGAAGTGGAAAGGTGCAACACCAACTTTAAAACAAAGACCAATAATTAATAACAATATTCCACTATAAAATAATGGAGAGATTACGGTTGGGTTTGAAAGAACATATTGCTTAATCACTTCCAAATCAAAAGAGCCCGTAGCTCCATACAATAATGTAATTCCGAACAACAGAAAACCTGTAGAAAAAGCGCCCATTAAAAAGTATTTCAAGGCTGCTTCATTGGATGCGAAACTCTTTTTACGAATACCTGCCAGAATATATAAACTCACAGACATAATTTCGATACCGATAAATAACATCGAAAGATTATGGTAAGAAACCATCACTACAATTCCCGCAAGGGCGAAGATTATGATGGAATAATATTCGGCAACATGCTCGCTAATCCGTTCAAAATAATCTTTTGAAACCAGTAGAATAAGCATGGTTGAAAATATGCAAATAGAAGAAAAAGCTACCGCGAAATTATCAAACAGCATCATACCGCTGTATAAAGCCGGAGCATTAGAATTCCACTCCATTATTGATAAACCCAGAGCGGTTGCTAAACCCAACTGAGTAACCGGTAAAAGAGCATTTTTAGCTTTAAAAAGTCCTAAATAAAGAACTAAAATTGCTAAAACAGATAAGGCTATTAAGGAATTCATTTTTTACTTAACTAAAATCTTTTGATTAACCTGTTCAATTAAATTTCCGACAGATGCTTCTGAAATATGAAGCAATGGCTGCGGATAAACACCGATTATTATTACCAGCGCACAAAGTATTAAAAGCACAGATTTCTCTGTAAAATCAATATCCGGGAAAGCAAACGCCGTATTTTTTATTTCGCCGAACATAATACGCTGATACATGCGAAGCATATAAACAGCACCGAAAATAATGGTTAAACCTGCTACGGCTGCATACCAGATATTATAATTGTAAACGCCCATCAGCAATAAAAACTCGCCGATAAAGCCGTTTGTTAATGGTAAACCAACTGAACCAAGTAACAGTATTAAAAATCCGATTGCTAATCCCGGAGCAAGTTTTGCGAGTCCGCCCATCGAGTTCATATCGCGGGTGTTCATTCTCCGGATGATGATATCCAAAACGAAGAACATTCCAACCACATTAATACCGTGATTTAGCATTTGAATCATTGCACCCTGAACGCCTTGTGTGTTCCAGGCAAATATTCCGGCGGCAATTAGACCTACGTGAGCAATAGATGAATAAGCAACTAAACGCTTCATATCATTTCGCATAAATGCGATGATAGACGCATAAACAATTCCGATGATGGATAATATCATTGCTGTTTGTCCCCATTCTGCAAAACCTAGCGGAGCAACAGGAATTAACCAGCGAATAACGCCATAAATACCCATTTTTAACATGATACCGGATAGCAACATTGTTCCTGCCGTCGGTGCTTCGGTATACGTATCCGGCTGCCATGTATGGAATGGGAAAATCGGCATCTTTATCGCGAAAGCTAAAAAGAAAGCGCCGAAAATCCAGCCCTGAATATTGGCAGGAAGATTTAATTTATAGAATGAAGCAATATCATAAGAGTTATCCGGTGTTTGCAGGTGCAAGTAGATTATCGCAAGAAGCATAATTAAACTACCCGCTATTGTATAGATAAAAAACTTCAAGTTAACACGAATACGGTCCCCGGTTCCCCAGATGGCACAGATAAAGTAGATTGGAATTAACGCCGCTTCCCAACCTAGGTAAAATAGAAACCCGTCTAAGGCAGTAAATACAACCAGAAGACCAGCTTGCATAAAAAAGATCAGGCTGTAAAAAGCATTCGGGTTTTTGTACTGAGTTTTTGTACTTGCCA
The DNA here is from genome assembly GCA_039934815.1 of Daejeonella sp. Lineage (GTDB taxonomy): Bacteria > Bacteroidota > Bacteroidia > Sphingobacteriales > Sphingobacteriaceae > Daejeonella. The sequence goes on from JBDTLL010000011.1 coordinate 7,196, forward strand.
GGATTATGATTGGAATCAGGATATTGGTTAATAAAACCATCATCATACTGATGCCGTCTATTCCCATTTTGAAATGAATACCTAAAGATGGAATCCACGGAAGATCGACTAAAAACTGTGTGCTGGCATCAGGAACAAATGATGACAAGGCCATCAAAGTAAAAGCCAACGGAAGTAAGGAAGCGCCAAAAGCCCATTTAGAAACTGCGCTACCTTTTACCATAGCAACTAAAGTGAGCAGTAAGGGAAAAATTAAGATTAGTAGTAATTGATTCATTTATCTTGTTCTAATCCTTTATTAAATTTTGTAAAAACCATAAACCAGCAATGCGATAATTCCGGCTACCATCATAAAAATGTAGAAACCAATATTTCCGGACTGCAATAATCTGAAACCTTTACTGGCCTCAATTGAACCTGAACCTAATTTATTCACAAATCCATCAATTGCAGATTTATCAATTACTCTGTAGAAAAATCCTGATAAGGCATTTAATGGTCGGGTAATCAAAGCATCGTAAAGCTCGTCGAAATAATATTTATGATAAGATAAATTTGCCAACGCAGGTCGTTGAATATTATCTGCAACCGGAACCCTTGCACCTTTAACATATCGGAGGTATGCATAAACTGCAGCTGCTAACGCTCCTGCTACAGAAATTGCCATTAACATATATTCTGTGCTGTGATCAAGTGTCAACGTTTCCATCTTTGAATTTGATGCGGCAAATACCGGAGAAAGGAATTCTGCTAACCAATGTCCGCCACCTAAAACTTCGGGAACACCAATAAAGCCACCAACAATTGAAAGAATAGCCAGGATAATCAAAGGAATGGTCATTGATTTTGGCGACTCATGTAAATGATGTTCCTGCTCATGCGTTCCGCGGAAATTACCGTAGAAAGTAATGAACATCATCCGGAACATATAAAATGCAGTGAATACGGCACCAATTACGCCGATTACCCAGAAAAGTTTATTGTGCTCATAAACGTGCGCCAGAATTTCATCCTTGGAAAAGAATCCCGCGAAAGGCGGTAAACCAGAAATAGCAATTGTACCAGCCATCATGGTCATAAAGGTGATTGGAAGCTTTTTGCGCAAACCACCCATGTTACGCATATCCTGCTCATTGCTTACTGCATGAATTACAGAACCGGCACCCAGGAAAAGCAAGGCTTTAAAGAAAGCGTGCGTAATTACGTGGAAAAATGCTCCGGTATAAGCGCCAACGCCTAAACCTAAAAACATATATCCCAATTGGGAAACCGTAGAATAAGCTAAAACCTTTTTAATATCTGTTTGCGTTAACGCGATGGTGGCCGCAAGAATAGCAGTAGCTAAACCAATAATAGAAACCACTTCTAAAGTTTGAGGTGCAAGCGTAAACAAAATATTCGAGCGGGCTATCATGTAAATACCTGCTGTTACCATGGTTGCGGCGTGAATTAATGCTGAAACAGGAGTTGGTCCAGCCATTGCATCGGGCAACCAGGTGAAGAGTGGAATCTGAGCTGATTTACCAATTGCACCAACAAATAACAAAGCAGTTATTAAAATCAAAGTACTATCGCCGGAAACCATATTGGCTGCTTGTGGAAATATGTTAGCGAATTCAACACTTCCGAAAGTGCTGAATATAAGGAACACAGCAATCAGGAAACCTAAATCTCCAATACGGTTCATTACAAATGCTTTTTTTGCTGCACTTGCGTAAGATATATTGGTGAACCAGAATCCTATTAAAAGGTAAGAACATAAACCAACGCCTTCCCAACCGATAAACATGATCACATAGTTAGAGCCTAAAACAAGCAATAACATGAAAAAGATGAAGAGATTCAGATATGCGAAAAATTTGGCAAAACCGGCATCGTGATGCATGTAACCAACCGAATAAACATGAATCAGGAATCCAATTCCGGTTACAATTAAAAGCATTAATGAACTTAATGGATCAATTAAAAATGAGAACGGCACTGTTAAGCTGCCCGCACTTATCCAGTTAAATAATGGAATAGTGAATGATTTTACATCCGAAGCGTTTAACTCTAAAAAGATGCCAATGCTAACTCCGAAGGAAAGCAGAACCATTAAACTGGCAATGGTACCGACCACATTTTTTGGAAGTACGTTCCGTCCCAAACCATTGATGATAAAACCAATCAAAGGGAATAATGGAACTAACCAAACTAAATTTATCATTCTTAATTATATAATTGTCAATGTCATCCTGAGTGATAACGAAGGATCTGTTTCATCATTTACAGATCAGTCGCCAAGCTCCTACCGACTTTTTACCACTTTAATTTATTCAGCACATCAATGTCTGTCGAATGTGTATTTCGATAGATCATTACGATAATAGCTAATCCTACAGCAACTTCGGCGGCAGCCAAAGCCATAATAAAAAATACAAATACTTGCCCCGACGCATCATTATGATGTACGGAAAATGCTGTTAACAGCAAATTGACAGCATTTAGCATCAATTCAATAGACATAAATATGATTATCGCATTTCTGCGGATCAAAACACCAATTACACCTATTGCAAAAACGATAGCGCTAAGCAGTATGTAATGATTTAAAGGCACGCCTTGCATGGCTTGAGTTACATTTTCCATTATATACTTTTGGGCTCTTTTTTAGCTAATAAAACTGCTCCAACCATTGCTACAAGTAACAATATTGAAGAAACTTCGAAAGGAAGTAAAAACTCACTGAACAATACTTTTCCCAGGTTTTTAACTAAACCCAGATTTGCGTTTTGCAAAATCACCGGATCTGAAACCTGCAATGATTTTAATGAGCCAACCAGTGTAATTAGTAAACTCATTCCTGCAACCACGCCCGCAATTTTAAGCAGGTTTGATTTCATTGGCTCGGTATCTTTATTCAGATTGAGAAGCATGATGAGGAACAGGAATAAAACCATTATCGCACCCATATACACGATGAAATTTACGATTGCCAAAAACTGGGCATTCAATAAAATATAATGAATAGTGAAGGTGAAAAAGGTAATGATCAAATATAAAACACTGTGAATGGGATTCTTGGACAGAATAACCATCAGTGAAAAGAAGATTGATAAAAATGCAATTAAATAGAATAGAGATATACTCATCAATGCTTTGGTTAAACTTTGCCCTTATGCGGGTGCAAAGGTATAATATTTTACGATTTTAGGGGTTCTTCTACCAGTTTGTCTTTACCATAGATAAAGTCTTTTCTCAAATAATCTGCAGGCACAATGGGTCCGTCCAGATAAATTGCTTCTTTTGGACAAGCTTCTTCACATAATCCGCAGAAAATACAACGCAGCATATTGATCTCATAAACTGCTGCATACTTTTCTTCGCGATACAGATTTTCTTCACCTTTCTGACGTTCTGCCGCAATCATAGTAATTGCTTCTGCCGGACAAGATAAAGCACACAAGCCGCAGGCAGTGCAACGTTCACGCCCTTGTTCATCACGCTTAAGCGAGTGCAAACCACGCCAGTTCTCAGAAAATTCTCTTTGTACTTCAGGATAAAAAATAGTTTCCTTCTTTTTAAACATGTGTTTGAAGGTAATCCCCATTCCCTGAAAAATTGCCGGGAGATATAAACGCTCCCAGAAATTCATCGGTTTCTGATCTAATACTTTTTTCCTGTTACTTAATGATTCCATATTCCCATCCAAACTCCGGCAAAACCAGGAGATGTAATTTTAAAGTTTATCGTAAATAGTAATCCAGATGCCTGTTATTACAATATTGGCAATTGCCAGCGGAATTAAAACTTTCCAGCCTAAATTCATTAACTGATCATAACGGAAACGCGGAACTGTCCAGCGCACCCACATAAAGAAGAAAATAAAGGCAAATACTTTAGCGAACAGAACTGCCATTCCAATCAGCGGTCCGAAAGTTGGTCCGACCAGATTGTTTACAAAATCCATTCCCGGGTAATTATATCCACCGAAATATAATGTTGACATAACTGCTGAAGCCACAAACATGTTTAAGTATTCGGCAAACATGAAAGCGCCCATTTTAAATCCTGAATATTCTGTGTGATAACCACCAACTAATTCGGTTTCGCATTCCGGCAAATCGAATGGTGTACGGTTAGTTTCGGCAAAAGAACATACCAGGAAAATAATAAAGCCTAAAGGCTGATAAAGAATATTCCATCTCCAGCCATGTTGCATTTCTGCGATTTCTTTTAAGCTCAAGGTGTTTGTAACCAGCAGTAATGCGATGATTGAAAGTCCCATTGGGATTTCATAACTGATGTTTTGCGAAGCTGCACGAATAGCTCCCATCAAAGAGAACTTATTGTTTGATGCCCAGCCACCAATCATCACTCCGTAAACTCCCAAAGAAACAACTCCGAAAATATAAAGGATTCCCACATTGATATCAGTTACCTGAAGAGGAATAATACGATCGCCCAAAACCATATTCTGGCCCCATGGAATAACCGCACTACCAATACAGGCTGTTAAAAGTGCAAGAGATGGCCCCGCAATAAATAAAAAGCGGTTAGAGTCTGTTGGGATGATCTCTTCTTTGAAAAACATTTTCAAACCATCTGCCAAAGGCTGAAACATTCCTCCTGGTCCGGCACGGTTAGGACCTACACGATCTTGCAGATAACCGGCAATTTTGCGCTCGGCCAGTGTAGAATATGCAGCAATACCCAAACTCACCATAAAAATTACGGTGATCAGGATAACTTTTTCAATTATAAATGCTAATTCCATTAAATTTTGGTTGCTCTTTCGAATTCTTCTTTATTAGCTTCAATCAAAACCGGATTGTGTTTAATAACCGGAAGTGGGTTAGCCATTTCATAATGATTTGATGATATTACTGAAGTTTTAGCAACATGTCGCGGACCTTCAATTACCCAATCACTTGTACTTTTGGTTTCAAAACGGCAGGTGTTGCAGATAAAATCTTCAACTTCTCCATATTGATCTTTTCTGCCTGTAACACGAAGAACTTCTTCACCTTTGTACCACAACGTCACTTTGCCTTTACAAGTCGGGCAATCGCGGTGTGCTTCAACCGGCTTTGTAAACCAAACTCTGTTTTTAAAACGGAAAGTTCTATCTGTTAAAGCGCCTACCGGACAAACATCTATAACATTTCCAGAGAAATCGTTGTCGATAGCTTTTTCGATATAAGTTGAAATTTCAGATGCGTCTCCGCGACCTAAAACACCATGAACACGATTATTGGTAATTTGATCTGCAACATACACGCAACGATAGCATAAAATGCAACGTGTCATATGTAACTGAATTTTATCACCGATATCGATTTTATCAAAAGTACGGCGCTCAAACTCATAACGGGTTTTTTCAACTCCGTGCTCGTAACTCAAATCCTGTAAATGGCATTCGCCAGCCTGATCACAAACCGGACAATCTAAAGGATGGTTGATCAGAAGAAATTCAACAACACCTTTTCTTGCTTCGATAACTTCCGGCGAAGTGATGTTTTGCACTTCCATTCCATCCATTACACCGGTACGGCACGATGCAACCAATTTTGGCATCGGTCGCGGATCTTTTTCAGAACCCTTACTAACCTTCACCAAACACGTACGACACTTACCACCGCTACCTTCCAGTTTGGAATAATAGCACATAGCCGGCGGCACAATATCCCCACCAATTAGCCTTGCGGCATTCAGGATACTTGTTCCCGGTTCTACTTCAACCGTTATTCCGTCTATGCTTACTTTAACTTTCTCACTCATGTTAAAGATCTCTCTATCTTATATATTGTAATTCAGCTGCTGAAAAATATCAGCTACTTCTATTTACTTTTCAATTGTTTCTGCTGCAAGTACTGGCAAAGGATCTGCATAAGTTCCAATACCATAATTCCGCTGCAAAGCTTCTGTTGGATTAGTTACGTGCCATTCAAACTCATCGCGGAAATGACGAATTGCACTGGCTACCGGCCATGCTGCTGCATCTCCTAACGGACAAATTGTATTTCCTTCTATTTTCTTAGAAACGTCTACCAATAAATCCATATCGCTCATCTTACCATGACCATACTCCAAGCTGTGCAATACTTTTTCCATCCAACCTGTTCCTTCACGGCAAGGCGAACATTGACCGCAACTTTCGTGATGGTAAAAACGGCTAAAATTCCAGGTATTTCTAACGATACATTGATCTTCGTCGAAAGCAACAAATCCTCCAGAACCCATCATAGTTCCAGTTTGGAAACCACCTTCAGCCAAAGATTCATAACTCATCAATCGGTTTTCGCCGGTGATGGTTTTGAGAATTAAATTAGCCGGTAAAATAGGCACAGAAGAACCACCTGCGACAACCGCTTTTAAGCGTTTACCATTTGCAATTCCGCCGCAATATTCATCAGAATAAATAAACTCTTCAACGGGTAAACCGAGTTCAATTTCGTAAACACCCGGTTTATTTAAATTACCAGATGCAGAAATTAATTTAGTTCCTGTACTGCGGCCAATACCAACTTTCGCATACTCATCTCCACCGTCATTAATAATTGAAACAACCGCCGCAATAGATTCAACATTATTTACAACAGTTGGGCAACCATATAATCCGGAAATAGCCGGGAAAGGAGGTTTAATACGCGGATTTCCACGCTTACCTTCTAACGATTCAATTAAAGCTGTTTCTTCACCGCAAATATATGCGCCGCCACCCGGCTGAACGTACAATTCAAGATCATAACCCGATCCCAAAATATTTTTACCTAAAAACCCTGCATTTTTTGCTTCCGCGATAGCTTTTTCAAGAATACGTATCTGAGGCATCATTTCTCCGCGAACGTAGATATATGACGCTTTTGCTCCTAATGCGTAACTGGAAACTATCATTCCCTCAATTAATAAATGAGGAATATAAGTCATCAGATAACGGTCTTTAAAAGTTCCCGGCTCTGATTCATCAGCATTACAAACTAAATATCTGGCAACTCCTTCCGGCTTGGCCAAAAAACTCCATTTCATCCCGGTAGGAAAACCTGCGCCACCACGACCTCTAAGCCCTGATTTTTTAACTTCTTCCACAACGTCATCTGTTGACATTGTTTTCAAAGCTTTTTCCACAGATCGGTAACCACCATTTTGACGATATACATCAAAAGTGTTTATTCCGGGAACGTTAATATGTTCTAATAATAGTTTGCGAGCCATTCTTTTACTCTTTTGTCATCCTGAGTGATAACGAAGGATCTTTTCCATCGCTGGCAGATGCTTCGAAAATCTCAGCATGACAATTATTTATCTTTTTAATTCTTCAATTAACTGATCAACTTTTGCCTCAGTTAAATTTTCATGAAATTTATATTCCGGTCCGATTTGTAAAACGGGAGCCATTCCGCATGCAGCTAAACACTCCACGCCTCGCCAGCTAAACATTCCGTCCTCGGTAACTTCACCTTCTTTTACACCTAACGATGTTTCAATATGCTTCATGATCTTTTCTGCGCCAACCAAACAACATGGTCCGGTACGGCAAACCTCAAGTACGTATTTGCCCTGCGGCTTTAAAAAGAACATGGTATAAAATGAAGCTACTTCAAATACTTCTATAGCTTGCAAATCGAGGTAAGCCGCAACCTGATCCATAGATAAGGTACTTAACCAGCCATATTCTGCCTGAACCAAATGTAAAATTGGCAACAAAGCAGATTTTTGTTTTCCTTCGGGATATCTTTGTACAATTTCATCAAACTGACTTATAAGTTCAGCAGGGAAATCAATTTGTACGGTTTCTGTAACTTTAAGCATCTAACTCTCCTGCAATAACGTTTAAACTACTCATGTTAATTATCGCGTCTGATAAAAGCATACCTGCACTCATAGGCGCATACATTTGATAATTTATAAAACTCGGCCGACGGAAATGTAAGCGATACGGAGAACGGCCGCCATCATTAACCAGGTAAAAACCTAATTCGCCATTACCGCCTTCAACTGCATGGTACACTTCAGTTTTTGGCGTATCAATTTCGCCCATTACAATTTTGAAATGGTAAATAAGCGCTTCCATATTATTATAAACTTCTTCTTTTGGAGGAAGATAGAATTCGGGCACATCAGCGTGAAAAATGCCTTTTGGCTCTTTTTTAATTTTCTGCATCGCCTGATCGATAATGCGCAAACTTTGCCACATCTCTTCATTACGGACAATGTAACGATCATAAACATCGCCAGTATTTCCTACCGGGATTTCAAAATCAAAATCTTCGTATGATGAATATGGCTCGTTAACACGAACATCATAATCAACACCTGTTGCTCTTAAAATTGGTCCGCTCCAGCTATAATTCAAAGCAGTTTCCGGAGTTACTGAACCCACACCTGATGTTCGCTCTATAAATATCCGGTTACGATTAAAAAGCTTTTCAAATTCTTTTAATATCGGCGGAAACTTATCCAAAAACTTCTGGATCTTCGCGAAAGCGATATCATTAAAATCTCTTTCAAAACCACCAATACGACCGATATTTGTAGTTAAACGGGCACCGCAAACCTCTTCGTAAATTTCGTAGATATGTTCGCGTTCTTCCATTAACCAAAGGAAACCGGTAAATGCGCCGGTATCAACTCCTAAAATTCCGTTACAAATCAGGTGATCTGAAATACGGGCTAATTCCATGATAATTACACGCAGGTAATCAACACGTTTTGGCGTTTGAATATTTAATAACTTTTCTACCGTCATGTGCCAGCCCATATTGTTAATGGGCGATGAACAGTAATTCATCCGGTCTGTTAAAGGCGTAATTTGGTAGAAAGGTCTGTGCTCGGCAATTTTTTCAAAAGCACGGTGAATATAACCGATGGTTGAAACTCCACTTACAATACGCTCGCCATCCATCTCCAGCACATTTTGAAAAACTCCGTGCGTAGCCGGATGCGTAGGACCAAGATTTAAAGTAATTGTCTCTTTCTGTGGATCGTTATCCGTAAAAACAGGGTGGTTATTCATTATCTACCGAAGAAATAATCTTTTTTATCAACACGATTTGGATCTTCCAAAGGATATTCTCTCCTCATCGGGAAAACCGTCATTTCGTCTACATTTAATATACGTACCAAATTTGGATGACCTTCAAAGTTTACTCCGAAGAAATCATACGTTTCGCGTTCCATCCAATTGGCCCCTTCCCACAAATTTGTTGCAGTAGGAATTGCAGGTTTGTTGGTATCTAAAAACACTTTAATGCGAACACGCACATTGTTAATTAAACTATGCACGTGATAAATTACACCAATACCCAATTGCTGTTCCGGATAGTGGATTGCTGTAATATCTGTAAGATAATTGAACTGAAGTTCTTTATCTTCCTTTAAAAAGCGCAAAACTTCCTGAATATTTTCTTTGCCGGTTTCAAAAGTTAATAGACCGTAAGGTTCTGTCGGAACAGATATTTGATCCGCAAAACGAGATGTTAACTTTTGTAAAACAGCTTGTGTGTTCAATTTACCCATTACAGGATTCCGTATTTAGCTAATAATTCTTGATATTCTGGTGATTCTCTACGACGTAAAGATTCATTTTTAACCAACTCCTGAATTTTGTTAAAACCATCTATAATGGCTTCAGGTCTTGGCGGGCATCCGGGTACGTAAACATCAACCGGAATAATTTCATCAATTCCCTGCATAACAGAGTACGTATCGAATATACCGCCACTGGATGCGCATGCACCAACAGCAATAACCCAACGAGGTTCTGCCATTTGAAGATAAACCTGTTTTAAAACAGGACCCATCTTTTTGGCAATTGTACCCATAACCATTAATAAATCTGCCTGACGTGGCGAGAAACTTGGACGTTCTGAACCAAATCTGGCAAAATCATAATGCGAACCCATTGTTGCCATAAATTCTATTCCACAACATGAAGTTGCGAAAGGCAATGGCCATAAGGAGTGCGACCTGGCCAATCCAACGACTTTATCCATCGAAGTGGCAAAAAAACCAGATCCTTCAACTCCTGGAGGAGCTTCAACTAAATTAACATCGCCCATACTACTCATTCCTTCTAAAACTCAGCTTCAACTAAACCGAGTTACAAATTTACGATTTTGATTTTCATCCCTGATGTAAACAGCGATTTAGAACCAATCTAAAAGTTATTCCCAATCAAGGGCACCTTTTTTAATGATATATATAAACCCAAGTAATAATGTTCCCATAAAAATGAACATTTCAATGAGACCGGTTACACCGAAATCTCTGAAATTTACGGCCCATGGATACATAAAAATTACTTCTACATCAAAAAGCACGAAAAGTATTGCCACCAGAAAATACTTAATAGAAAACGGTTGTCTTGCGTTTCCAATAGATTCAATTCCAGATTCAAATGCAACCAACTTATCTTTTGTTTTACGTTTGGGCCCGATCATGTGGGTCAGAACCATGGTGAATAAAACAAATCCTAAAGCCACAACTATTTGTAAAATAATTGGCAAATAATTAATAGCGGTACTTTGAGTTTCCATAATATACTCTTAAACGGGGGCAAATATAAACAGAAAGAGTCCCGAAACAATATTTTCGGGACCCTTTCTGATCAATTTTTAGAAGAATGACTTATTTTTTACTTCCGCCCATTTGTTTCAGCACACTTAAAGCATAAGCGTTAGACGGATCTAACTCTGTTACTTTATTAAAGTATTGCTTAGCTTTTGATGGCTCAGTTCTTAAATAGAAAGCACCTAAGTTATTGTAAGCTTCTATAACCGTGTTTTTAATACGACTTTCAGAAAGTGACTCAGGTTTTTCATTGATGATTTCTAAATATTTTTCATAATCCGGAACCATGAAACCTTTCATATTCTCCTGATCATCTACCAATTTTCTAACCCTTGCACGGTATAAATATGCATCCGGATTATTTGGCGCTACTTTGATTACATAACTAAACGCGGAATCAGCATCTGCCAAAATTTGCTTATCTGGATTAGCCTTTGCGTTTGCAAGTGTAGCATAATCAAAATAGTTAGACATCCCTAAATAGAAATTATCATAAGCAACTGTTTTAGAAAGTGGATTCTTAACAGCTATAGCAAACGTCTGTGCAGCTTCGCCATATTTCTTACCTGAGAATAATGCTTTACCAATATCACTCATCACTTCAGCATTTGTAGAATCTTTTGCAATTGCCAATTTTAAATTCTCAATTCCTTTTGATTCAGATCCCGGAGTTTTCATTTGAGCACGTCCTAAGTACAAGTAGTCTAATGCAATTAAACGGCTGGTATCTGCTTTTGCAAACCAGTTGTTCAAAGCTTCTATACTTGCCGGATAGTTACCATTTTCGAAAGCTGAATAACCTAAATATCTTAAAATACGTGGATTTGTATTATCTAACTTAGCCATCGCGTTAGCTTCTGCTTCTAACTCTTTGTACTTTTTAGTAAGAATTAAAAATGTAGCATGACGCTCGCGAGAATCTAATGAATAATCAGTCAGGCTCATATACTTCTCATAGAATTTCAAAGCCTCATTAATTTTCTCATCATATGTTTTTGGCTCAGCATTTCCCCAATAGTAATACGTTTCTGCAAGCTCGCGGTAAGCAGGTCCGTAATTCGGATTTAAAGCAACTACGCTATTAAATTCAGCAACAGATTCTGGATACGCTTTGGATAATTTGTTTAAAACACCCAATTCAATCTTCGCACGAAGCAAATTCTTATCCATATCAAATGCTGTACGGTAACTGCTATACGCTTCACTGTTTTTCATTTGACCACGATACGCGTCACCTAAAGCTAAATACACTTCTGCATCTTTAGCATTGATTGACTTAGCCTTCTCAAGGGAAGTTACCGCAGCTGCAAAATCCGGTTTAGGCGCAGCAGTGTAAGCTTTTCCTATATAAAGATAAGTAGCATGCTCTTTTCTACCCGTTAATGATATTGCCTTGTCAAAATGAGTTTTAGGATTTGGAATATTTAAAGCCAGATCTACTGCGCCTAATCCAACATAATTCAAAGGAAATTCAGCATTTGCTGAAATACCCTTATTATATGTCATTTTGGCTGAGTCGATATAATCTGTTTTCAAATATACATTTCCAAGGAAAAAATAATTTTCAGCGTTTGAAGGCTGAGAACTTATTAAACCTTTTAATATGGTTTTACTTTTTTGGTATTGCTCTGCATCAATTGCTTTTTTCGCATCCGCTAAATTCTGCGCAAAAACAGATGAACCTACCAAAACCAACCCTAAGGTTGTATTTATTGCCATTTTTATCATTTTCATGGTTCAAATTTAAATTGTTAAAACTCTTTTCTAATAATCACTTCGCGTGGAGGAATACTATCTGGCAAAAGACCAGATTTTAGTACTATTCGCTGACCACGCTCACCTGCGATAAAGGATGCAAAACCTGTGCCTAAACCTGATCTTCCTTCTGCATTAATAATATAAAGGTTGCGTCTTAACGGGTATAATTCGTTAGCCAGGTCTTCTTGATTAGGTTTATAATAACCATCCGACCCACTTTTTCCAGCCAGATTTTTAACACCCAGAACACGTAAATCATTCACAATGCTTTCCATCTCCTTTTCGGGCTGGCTTATCCAGTTAATGCCAATCACTCCAAGTGTTCCAGGATTCTCATGAACATAGGTAATCACATCCGGATTCGATTTTAAGGCATAGACTCCTTCTGAAGGCAGTTCTTTTACGCCCGCCAATTCTTTTAAATATCTTACCGTACTCGAATTTGGATTGTCAAATACCAGACTTTTAATTCTTCCTTTCTTACCCTGCATTAAACTTATAATCTCCGAAACATTAATTACACTATCAGGGCTAGACTTATGATTTATAATCGCTATTCCATCTATCGCAAAACGATTAACGCGTAAATTGATGTTTTTATTTTGGAAGAACTTCGATTCATCTTTACTAAGTTCTCGCGATAAGATCGCTACCCGAAAACTATCTGTTAAAAATAAATTAATCAACTCATTTTCCGGCTTATACACCATCTTGAGAGTCGAATTGGGATAAGCATTTTCAAAAACCAGTTTCTCATCATCAACTATCGGAGCAAATGATTCATCAACAAGAATTTGCTCTGAGCCGCTTGTATAAGTTGATTTTTGAGATTCAGAATTATTGCAGGCTGATAAACCAAAGCTCAAAAAGCCGGCAATAAGATAATTGAATGCTTTCATATTTATTTTTTGAGTAACCTGATAAATCTGAAAAAAGAATAAACTATAAGTAATACGCCAAAGGCGATGCGGTAACCCAAAGTTAACTGAAGTGGAAAATCCTTCCAAAAAATAATTATCAGCCCCAGCACGAAGTAAAGTGCAAACATGGCCAGGCCTAAAACAAACAGAAATCGCTTTGCGGGCGATTTCTGATCTTTTTTATCAATTGACATAGCTTTTATTGCCCCGCCAAGTTTAATGCGAACGGTAAAGTATAAGCAACCCTAACCGGACGACCGTTTTGAATACCCGGTTTCCATTTAGGCATACTTTTTAATAATCGAATAGCTTCCTCTCCGGTACCAAGACCTAAATCTCTAAGTACTTTAATATCTGTTAAACTACCATCTCTTTCCACAACAAATTGCATAATTACTTTACCCTGAACACCTTGCTCACGAGCCATAGCCGGATAGCGGTAATTTTTAGATAAGAAATCATAGAATTTTTTGATACCTCCAGGAAATTCCGGAGCAACCTCAACACTGGTAAAAATTGTATTTACGTCTTCGGTAACTTCAGCCTGTTTTGGTGCTTCACCTACCGGCTCATCAATTTTGATATCAGCAGTCGGATCACCTTCAATAGTTTTCTGACCAGGGTCAGCAACTTTTAATTGTTCTACAGTTGGTGGCTCTTCATCACGCACCTGCTCTGCCGGCACAACAACCGGAGGCGGAAACTTTACCTGATCCACTTTTGGTTTAGGTGGTTCTGGAGGAGGAGGCGGGACTTCTTGCTTATCAATTGGTGGAGGAGGAGCCAAAACTACTTCTGTAACTTTTACTGCCTCTTCTTCCGGCATAATACCTGAGATGTATTTCACAATAAGTGGAGTACTTACTGCAACAACAAATAGAATTACACCAACCAATACAGCACGATTTGTTGTACGGGAATTATCTTTTCGCAAATCATATGCGCCGTAACTTTTGTTTCGTCCTGCAAAAACAACGTCCAGCCATTGAGGATTGAATAAATCTATTTTGGACATTTTAATATTTTTAAGGGTTAATATTTATTAATATTGATACTACTTGTAAATCTCGTCACGCTTCAAAAGTTCAATCTCAGGTTCTGAAATTTCTACAATTGCATAAGTCTGAATGTTTGAAATTTTCATTTCATCCAAAATATCTACCAGATTTCTGTAGTTAGACTTATCACTCGGTTTAACTAAAACAATTAAACCTTTTTTTGGATCACCAGTAATACCAACAACTTCTTTTGATTTTTCTAAAAGAGCTTTTCTAATTCCACTTTTACCAAATCCATCAACAGTAGGAGGAGCTAAAGGTTTGTCTACCGAACCCATATACCATTCTACTCTATTTCCCGAACCAAGCAAAATAGTCATGGTTCTATTGTCTGCAACCTGAAGTTCCTGCTGATCGGTTTTATCTTTATCAGGCATTGCTATATCCATTGCCTGCGGCTTGGATAAAGTGGTGGTTAGCATAAAGAAAGTAATTAATAAGAAGGCCAAATCTACCATTGCAGTTAAGTCAACACGGGTTGACATTTTTTTGGTTCTTATCTTACCACCTTTTTTACCACCGCCGGAGGTATCTAATTCTGCCATTATTTAAATATTTTAGTTTAAAACTACTTTTCTTCAGCTCGTAATGAAGTGATCAGACTGAATTTATTTATATTTTGATCTTGAAGAGTTCCAATGATTTTTTTGATTTTCGGATACTCTTCTTTAGCATCACCTTTGATACTGATTCTTAAATCTACGTTATGCAACTCTTTTGTAGCATATCTGGCCTGATAGATCCATTGATGTAATTCTGATGGTTGTGCTCCTACAGAGTCAACCGGAATACCTGGCTGTAAGCCTTCTTTATTACGCTCCTCGCCTTTTAAAGCAATAATCTGCTTCAAATTCCCCATCGGAACACCAAAGCTCTCCATTACTGTAAATCTTTTAACTTCTTCAGGTGTAAAGTTTATTCCGTATTGTTTACCCATTTTCTCTAAAAGAAGTCTACGTATATCCTGACCAGGAATAGAGAAAAATACTTTTCCATGTCCTACTGTTAACGTAGCAATATCAGCATCAGGCAATTTAATTTTTACTGTTGAAGCTGGGGTATCTACAGGCAATGGCTCCGGCTGGCGGGCTGTTGCAGTCAGAATAAAGAAGGTAAGCAACAGGAAAGCCACATCGCACATCGCCGTCATATCAATAGCGGTACTTT
>JBDTLL010000012.1:0-22556 GCA_039934815.1 Daejeonella sp.
TTTAAGATATCCGGTTGCAAGAATATTAAGCAAATAACAAATTATAAATGGAAACCTTTATTACCGAAACACCCGTTGCAACCGTCATATTTCTAATCACTATTGTGACGAGTTTATATGCATTTTCAAATCCGGAGATCTATGGGAAATTTATGCTTCATCCCTACAGTGTTAGTCGTGGCGAACGATTATATTCTCTAATTACAAGTGGTTTAATTCATAAGGACTGGACGCATTTGCTTGTAAACATGTTTTCTTATTATTTCTTCGCTTTTAATCTGGAAAGAACTTTTGTCTCATTAAGCAGTTGGGGGCATGTTCAGTTTGGAATTTTATATTTCGTAAGTATTGTATTAAGTGACGTAACATCAATAGCAAAGCATAAAGAACATTTCTGGTTCAATAGTTTAGGCGCTTCCGGAGCTGTTTGTGCAGTGGTTTTCAGTTATATTTTGTTTTACCCGATGAATAAAATATTCGTCTTCCCTCTTCCAATTCCAATCCCCTCGGTTATATATGGATTTTTGTTCCTCGGTTACTGCTGGTACGCGGCCAGAAATTCCAGAGATGCGATCAACCACGATGCGCATTTTTATGGAGCATTGACGGGTGTACTTTTAACTATTATTTTTTATCCACAGGTAGCTGCATTTTTCGTAAGTCAGATAACGGGCGGAGTTTAAATTACTATCTTGATCTATAATTGTATGGCAAAGAAAATCAGAATTATAGTTGTAGGAATTGGCGCCGTTGGCGGATTTTTTGGCGGAATGCTGGCCAAAAAATATGCAGGCTCTACCGACGTTGAAATAGATTTTATTGCCAGAGAAAGATCGGTAAACGCCATCAAAGAAAATGGATTAAAAATAATCACTCCCGATTACGATTATTTGGTTCATCCTGATAAGATTGATGTAAATGATAAAGATTTCGGTTTAGCCGATTACATTATTATAGCTGTTAAAAGTTACGATCTGGCAGAAAGTCTGAAATCTGTTCATAATTCTATTGGTCCGGAAACCGTAATCTTACCGCTGCTTAACGGAGTTGACTCGAGAGAAAAAATTCAAAAAGTTTATCCTTCGGCAAACGTTTGGGACGGCTGCGCTTACATAGTTTCAAGACTTACGGACCCTGGCGTTATAACCGAAAGCGGCACTTTGCACAGTATTCATTTTGGGTCGGATTTTACAAGTACTACCAAATTAAAGGAGTTTGAGAATATATTGAACGATGCAGAAATAGTGAATGTTCGCTCTTCAGACATACAAAAAACAATCTGGGAAAAATATATATTTATTTCCGCTGTGGCGAGTTTAACCTGTGCATTAGATCAGAGTGTAGGTCAGATTTTATTGGTTGATGAAGATCGGCAAAGGTTAATTTCACTTTTTGAAGAAAGCAGATCAATTGCACAGGCAAAAGGTGTAAATATATCAGACAAAATTGTTGAAAATTCTTTGAGCCGCCTCGGGAAGCTTCCTTTCGAGACCACTTCGTCCATGCATGCCGATTTTGCGAGAAATTCCAATACAGAATATGTTTCTCTTACAAAACATATTGTTGATTTGGGCAAGCAACTGGCCGTTCCAACGCCTTCGTTTGAAAGATGTTTACGAGAGATAAAAAAAGCGGGAATTAAGCCAGCCTGAATTCGTCATAAAATTATCTTTAGCTGAAGCCGGTTAAATATGAATAAAAACAGACTCGAAGCATTTAGTGATGGAGTGTTAGCTATTGTTATCACGATTATGGTGTTGGAATTTAAAGTTCCGCATAGCGCTGATCTTAATGACTTAATTCCTGTTGTTCCAACGTTTTTGAGCTATGTGCTGAGTTTTATTTATATCGGTATATACTGGAATAATCACCATCATTTATTAAACGCATCCGAAAAAGTTACCGGCAAAATCCTTTGGGCCAATCTTCACCTTTTATTTTGGCTTTCGATGATTCCATTTGTAACGGCATGGATGGGCGAAAATCATTTTGCTTCAACTCCTGTCGGTCTTTATGGCTTTGTTTTGATGATGGCTGGCGTTGCTTATTATATTTTAGAACAATCGTTGGTCATTCACCACGGCAAAAACTCTTTGCTGTCCAAGGCAGTAGGAAATGATAAAAAAGGAATTACTTCGGTAATATTATACATGCTTGCTATAGTAATATCGTATTACAATCAATGGGTGTCTGGTGCTATTTACATTTTTGTTGCCCTAATGTGGCTTATTCCGGATGCCCGGATAGAAAAGGCTGTAGAAAAAGAAGAAAAATTACCTGAAGATCGTGACGTTACCCGAAATTAGTTCGGTATTATTTTTTAAATCAATAATGTAATAATACACTCCGGTCGGAATTGATTTGCCTTCAAAAGTTCCGTCCCATTCCTGGGCATAACCCAAGCTATTAAATACGATCTTGCCATACCTGTTAAATACTTTAATATTCGCTTCGGGATAGGTATTTAAAGCAAGTATTTGCCATTTATCATTTATCTGATCGCCATTTGGGCTAAATGCATTAGGAATTACCAGATTCTTTAAAACACGAATAAATACCTGGTCTGATGAACTTGCATCGCATCCATTATTTGAAAATACATTTAGCTGGTAAAGGGTATTTTCTTTTGGACTTGCTATCGGATTTAAACTTGTCGGGTCATCTAAATAATCAGCAGGTGTCCAGTAATAAGAAATATTTTCTCCCGCTGCTGTTCCATTGAGCTTTATCGAATTCCCTTCCAGTAAAAATAAGTCTAAACCCGCATCGGCTACTGGTTTTGGAGTAACTTCTACAAGCAAGCTATCAGATAAAACCCGGCAGGTTACAGAATTGATGTTTTCTACTTCGGCAACTGCCAATCTAAATTTATACAAAGGTTTATCTGCGGTATCGATCTGATAAGTATAAAATTTTTGAGTTGCTCCCGCGATATCATTCCAGCCGCTTCCGTCGCTAAAATTTACCTGCCATTGAAATGCCGGATTGGTATATCCCGATGAAATTTCAGCATTCAGATTTACAATTCCGGGCTCAGCTTCGCACAATTTGTTGCCGGCGTTAACAGTGCTTGCTTCAGGAAATATTGCAGGTCCGCAGGCCCGAAACGTGATATCGTCTAATGCCAGGTCATTTCCACATCCGCCTAAAGCATTGTTGGTCATTTTAATTACAACCTCACTAATGTTTGACGGCGTTTTAAAATAAAAACCAAAATTTTTCCAAACGGGCGAGGAATCTTCCGGTATATCTTTGGTGTTATAGGAATTCAGGATAACGCCTTTTGTGTCCTCAATTGAGAAGGTAATATTCGGTTTACTTCCGGCAGCATTGCAGGAACCAATTCTAAGCATATTCATTACATACGCGGAAAACTCATAAGTTGTACCTCCGCAGAGACCGCTAACTTTTTGTTTAAAAAAATCTCCCGGCTCAATGGAAGCATTGATCAACATCATATTACCACCGGCGTCATTTGGAGTATGGTCTTCTGTAACCTGATGCCATGTTGCACCAAAACAGCCGGGCGTTTGAGATTCTATCCGATAATAGCCGTCATCGGGACAGTTTGAACCGGCGTATAAATATGAGGTGGTTCCAAACGCAAGTGGCCCGGGCGCTGTTGCCGAAGTTCCAAAAGTGATCTGCACAACGGGCTCGCCCAGACTTCCCGTGCAGGTTTGAGCCTGTACACCATTGGCAAAATAAATAATTGAAATAAGAAGTAGCAGATGTTTACAGGTATTCAATTTTTACAGGCTTTTCTAATATTTTTCTCTTTTCAGGATGTTAAAGATAATACGCCGGGATTAATTCTGCGCATCGACAAAAATTTGGTAGTACATCTTTTATTTGTATCATAGCCAAATTTAATTTTAAAAATGATCAAATATTGTTTCGGTAGTTCTTAATCTAATAAAATTTCGAATTAATAATCTTAGTTAATTATATTTAACAAAATTAAATTCTAAAATTATGATGCGTCCCGAAAGTTTAATGATGTCTTATGGTTATAAACCAGAATTATCAGAAGGATCTATTAAGTGCCCTGTATTTTTAACTTCCACGTTTGTTTTTAAAACGGCAGAAGAAGGAAAAGCCCATTTTGAAGTTGCTTATGGTTTGAGAGATAAAGCAGAAAATGAAGAAATGGGATTAATTTACAGTCGCCTGAATAATCCGGATCTCGAGATTTTAGAAAACCGTTTAACCTTATGGGATAAAGCAGAAGAGTGCGCTGTATTTGAAAGTGGAATGGCCGCAATCTCTACGGTTATGCTTGAGTTTTTAAGTCCCGGAGATATGATTATGAGCAGCGGTCCTTTGTATGGAGGAACCGATCATTTTATCAAATTTTTCCTGCACAAATTAGGGATACATCATTTGGAATTTGATGCAACTCATTCTGAAGTTGATATCATTAAAATGATCGAATCATCCGGGAAAAAAGATAAGTTAAGATTGATTTTTCTGGAAACGCCGGCGAACCCGACAAATTCGTTAATTGATATCGAAATGTGTTCTGCCATTGCAAAGAAATATTCCACTGCAGACGATCGTGTTTTGGTAGCGGTTGATAATACCTATATGGGTCCGCTTTGGCAGCATCCTTTAGATCAGGGAGCAGATTTGGTTTTGTATTCCGCAACAAAATATATTGGTGGTCATAGTGACGTTGTTGCCGGTGCTTGCCTTGGTTCTGCCGAATTAATGGTTCGGGTAAAAACCTTAAGAACATTTTTAGGCAATATGGCAAGCCCGATGTCTTGCTGGTTATTATTAAGAAGTTTAGAAACTTTAAAAGTAAGAATGGATCAGCAGGCAATTAACGCCGGGAAAGTTGCTGAATTTTTACAAGCTCATTCGAAAGTTCAGAAAGTTTACTATCTCGGAAATCTGGAAGAAAATTCGTCCCAAAATAAAATATTTAAAAAGCAATGTCTGTCTGCCGGAGCAATGGTTTCTTTTGATATTTGTGGTGGCGAAGCAGCAGCTTTCAAATTCCTGAACAACTTAAAACTGATCAAACTGGCAGTTAGTTTAGGTGGAACAGAATCTCTTGCTGAACATCCTGCAACCATGACTCACGCGGGAGTTGATCCGGATTACCGGATAAAAGTTGGAATTAATGAAAATTTGGTACGTCTGTCTATAGGAGTTGAAAACTACAATGATATCATTTTTGATATCGAAAATGCTATGAAAGCGGTAGAAATGGTTGAAGAATTAGCCTAATTTAAATTAAACTTTCACAAAAAAAGAGCAACTAATTTAGTTGCTCTTTTTGTTTTTATGGCGCACTTTGGAGACTTTTTCACGTTCCTAAACGCGATGTTTCGTTTACCTCGTTAAATTCGAATGCCAATAATGAGGAATATTGCAGAAACCACAAAAAGAATAATCATAAGTGGCCAGATAAATTTAAACCAGGTTTTTAAACTTACATTAACAAGCGCTAACGACGGAAGCAGTAATCCCGTCGGCGTTAGTAAGCCCATAATTCCCATTCCAAACAAATAAGAATTTACAATTTCCCTTCCGGGGACACCGGCAACGATAGCTAAAGAGCCTAAAATGGGCATGGTAACCACCGCCATTCCGGAAGATGAAGAAATGAAAATGGTGAACACGCAAAATATAAAAAGCAGCGTAACGATAAATAATGACGCCGGCATTTGGCTTACCGCCGAAGACGCATAATATAATATTGAATCGGTAATGTTTCCATCGTTCAGCACAATTGTTACTCCACGGGCCACGCCAATTATTAAAGCCACGCCAAGCATACTTTCCGCACCTTTAATAAAAGTGTCTATAAACGTTTTTTCGTCCATTCTTTGCACAATGGCCATTATAATTGCCGAAACAAGAAATAATGTAGACATTTCTAAAAACCACCATTTCAGTACAATAACACCTGCAATAAGAATGAGAAACGTAAAGAGAAATAGCAGCAGCAAAATTTTAGAACGACTGTCGGGTTTTTCAATCTGATTTGCCGTATTTACGCCCACCGGGTAGGGAGGTTTTACAATTCCATCGTACTTAAATACCAATGATAATTCAGGATTTTTTTTCACCTTTTGAGCGTACTTTACAATGTACCAAATCAGAATCGCGGTAGCTAAAACAAACATTAAAAGCCTGCCATATAAACCATCTGTCCAGTTTATTCCAGCTGCATTAGACGCGATAATTGTAGAAAAAGGATTTAAAAACGAGGACATGAATCCGATTTGATTGCCCGCGAAAATAACAGCAACCGGTACCAGCAGATCATAGCCCGCCGCCAGAAATAGAGGAACCAAAACTGGATAGAAAACAAGAGACTCTTCTGCCATACCAAACGAAGAACCCCCAAACGAAAACAAAAAACTAAGTATAATAATCAGCCAGGCTTCTTTTCCCTGCATTTTATATGACAGGTAAATCAAGCCTTTTTCCATTGCTCCGGAGGCGTAAAAAACATTAATAAATCCGCCGATAAGAAATAGGAAAACAATGATATCAATTGAATCGTAAATTCCTTTTAACGGAGCTTCAATTACATTAATAACGTTTTGTGTATTTGATTTCAGTTTGTGATACGAGCCGGGAACAGATACCGGTTTGCGTATGTCGCCATTAACATACTTCTCCAGGCTGATATTTATCTTCAAACTGTCGAGAGTTTTCTGACTCAAGATAAGAGTGCTTTCCGTTCCGGATTTATTTAACAAAAACGAGCCACTTTCCTGATAAGTTAAAGTGTCATATTTTCCGGCAGGTAATAACCAGGTGGCAATTGCCGCTAATCCAATAACCATCATTAAGATCGTGATCGGGGAAAGCATTTTTTTTAGATAGGCCATTTAAAAAGATATTCAAAACCGTTTTTTAGGTTTCAATGCGTCGCCTAAATTAACTAAAAACCAGAAAGTGAGGAGTTATAATTTTAGTATCAAACTGGGATGAAACGACGATTATTGAGCAGACAATACCTGTTGAGATAAAAATTTTATTGCTGCAGTAATGACCGGATCTGAATGGTTTTGTAAATCAGATTTTGAATTCTGAACTTTAATTTCTGCGGGAACACCAACGTCTTCAAGCAATTGATGTTTCGTAGAATAATACCTCTCATTTGACAGTGTAAAAGAGATTTTTTTAGAAAGCTCCCCAGAAAACATATCCGACATCATTCCGGAGGTGTTTGTTCCAATAGTGGTAACACCTTTTTGCTGATATAATGAAACGGTAAAATCCTCAGCAGAACTTGCCGTTTTATCATTTGTTAAAATTACAATGGGCTTTAAAAATTGCTGTCCATTATTGGGAATTAAATACTGCGGTTCCTCTTTAGTAAAATTATCATGTCCACCTTTTAAGCGGGTCGACTTAAAATGAGTCAGCTTTTTTTCGTTGGTAAATCTGCTGGCCAACTCCACTCCACCATGGCCGCCACCATTCGCTCTTAAATCAATTATTAATGCTTTTTTTGTCGAATAGGAATTTAATAAACTGTCAAACAATGAAAGCATAAGTTGAGTGTCTTCCAGTTCAGATTTATCGTCAAACAAACTTTCTAAATTTCCGAAAAAACGGCTTATCCGGATGTATCCAAAATCGCTGGTTTCTGAGACAGTGTACAAGCTTTCATTTCTAAAAACTGGACCAACTTTTTGAATGGTTTTGAAGCCAAAACTGTCTAAAGCCAAATAAGTATTTTGCCAGAATTCATTTTCTATGCCCGCAAATTCCGTTTTAAAATGAGACTCCTTTGCAACTTTAAATATAACGTTGTCCTTACGGGATATAGTTATATGCCCGTCTTTAAGCGGCGCAACCATCTCTTTAAATATTTCAATTAACTGTTTTTGCGATGTTTTTCTGTTTACCTCCGGACGGTATTTAGCATAAATGGAATCCCAGTTAACTTGCTTTAATTCAAAAAAGGCGTAATTATCGTTAAATGTATTCCAGAGCTTTTTAAAATCTTTTTCAGGACGGCTAACTCTTAATTTAGTTTGGCTTTTGGCCGATGGAATTATGAACAGTGCGAAAAGAAGACCTAAAAGAAAATATTTCATAACAAATTATATTGCTGCTTTTTCCGCCGGATGATTGAAAACTGTAATTGCAAAGCTGATTGCTAAAATGCAATATATCACTGTAAAAATCCAGAACGAAATTGGCATTAAGGGCTGGTTGAAAAGGTATTTAACGGACGCAATTGCTACCATTGTAAAATGGGTAAAATTCCCTATTGCTATCGGACGGTTATAAATTCCACCAATAATAGCTCCTTTTGCCATCCAGTTCAACATCGCGAAAGCAAAGTATAAAGCCCCGCCGATTTGCAAGATAAAAAGGGTTGAATTGGTGGACGATATATTAAAAAATGCTCCAAGTTCTGCAGGAAAAAAGGTAAGCGCAATTCCCATAATGGCCAATAGAACAGCACTTACAGTCATCAATATTTTTGTATTCATTTGCAAAATATAATCTTCAGGCAATTGGATGCTAAACCCAAAGCTTTGTTACTTTGAATTTAATCGGGCATAAAAAAAACCGTCACTTATACAGCGACGGTTTCTCTTGCGGGTTTATTAATTAATAAACTGCCTTTATTGCTGATTTTAACGATTTTACATTTGCATCAGTGCTTGCACTGGTTTCAAAAATACTGGCAGCGTCAGATTTATTTGAGTAAAACTCACGATTTGAATCTTCATCAATATCCAATTGAGCACCATTTAAACTAATTCCCGCGAATAAACCTTTACTTCGAGAGTAAGAATAAACTTCTGCGTCAAATTCAGTATTTGTGGTTGCCGATGAACTTCTTCCAACCGGACCGGCCGCGACAGAAACATCGCCACCTAAAGTAAATTCGCCCTGGCCAATATTCATCAATGTGCTTTTATGCATAAAAACCATCACTAAATCTATTGATTGTACACCCACCTGAAAGCCAATACTTCCACCCGTAAGTGTAACAAACGCCGGGTTGCTCCAGCTGCCGTCTTCATTTTTTACCATGGCGAGACCTTTTCCTCTTTTACCTCCAATACCTAAACCGGCATTAATCAGTCCGGGTATGATAATAATTCCTTCAGCCTTTTCCATTAACTCAGCCGGAATATTTTCTTTCATTCCCGAAAAGTTTTTGATTACTGTGGTGGCTTTAACAATTTTTTCTTGTTGTTTTTCCTGGGCGAAGGAAGGGTTATAAAGCAGTACCATCGCAGCTGCTAAACCTCCGCAAATTAACTTTTTGAAAGTTTTCATAATTATAGATTTTGATTTTAAAGGTTACTTTAAGTAAACGCTTATAAATTGCTATTGTTTTCTGCATTCGAGGCATTTGTTAATTGCTAACTTTGATTATGAGTAAAGCGATTAAAGCAAAATCAGGCGAAAAAATTAATTTGCATCCCCGAAATAAGCATCGTTTTCAGTATGATTTTAAACACTTAATCAAATGTAATCCAGAATTAGAAAAGTTTGTTTTTGTGAATGAGTTTGGAACAGAAACAATTCGTTTCGCGGATCCGCAGGCTGTAAAAAGTTTAAATAGAGCTTTACTTTTTTGTTTTTACGATATCCATTTCTGGGATTTCCCTGCCGGCTTTTTATGTCCGCCAATTCCCGGCAGAGCAGATTATATCCATTATGCTGCAGATTTGCTTGCTAACACAAAACCTCTTAGGCAAATTAAAGTCTTGGAAATTGGAACCGGCGCCAATTGTATTTACCCTCTTATTGGGAATAAAGAATACCAATGGAAGTTTGTTGGTTCAGAAATTAATCCGGACGCAATAAAATCAGCCCGTAATATTATTTCTAAAAATAATTTGGGCGGAGAGATTGAAATCAGACAGCAGGTAAATTCCAGGCAAATTTTTAAAGGTGTAATTACAGAAGATGATTATTTTGACTTAAGCATTTGTAACCCGCCCTTTCATTCTTCAAAACAGGAAGCTCACAATGCTGCTCAAAACAAAATTAGAAAGCTCGGTAATTCAGCGAGCTCTAATTTAAACTTTGGCGGAAAAGAAGCTGAATTATTTTGCGATGGAGGTGAAGAAGAATTTCTTAAAAATATGATTTTAGAAAGTGCTGATTTTGCCGATCAAATTGGCTGGTTTACATCTCTGGTTTCGAAAAAAACAAGTTTAAAAAGCGCTAATTACTGGCTTGGTAAAGTAAAAGCAGAAAAGATAAAAACAATAGAAATGTCGCAGGGGCAAAAAGTAAGCAGAATCCTGGCCTGGACTTTTAGAAAGGATTTACCTGAAAATGAATAAAATCAGGCAGGATTTGGCATAACAAATTCCTGTTTAAAATTACCATTTTCATCTTCCAAAAAACTTAATGGGTTTTCAGGATCTTTAATTATTTCGAATAAAGTTAATCCCCAGGGTTTCCAGAAATTTTCTAAAACTTGTGCGTAAGGTTTAACCTGCCAGTTATCAAACAAAGGTTTATTGCTCATTCCGCGTAAAGGCATAGATTCTATATAAATCATGTCGTCTGTTGGCAAAATGTTGTATTCCGGCAAACGGTTAAAAAGATAATTTGAGTAGTAAAAGCGGGCGATCAATTCTTCAAACTGAATTGGTTTTAAAACGTTGCCTTTAATCTTTTCTAAAATTTCCTCATGATAAATGGCATTTGTTCCATTATCCTGTAAACAGGCAATAATTCCAAAATCATTCATACCTAAAGAAAATGTAAGTGTATTTATTTCATCAC
Organism: Daejeonella sp.; assembly: GCA_039934815.1. Classification (GTDB taxonomy): domain Bacteria; phylum Bacteroidota; class Bacteroidia; order Sphingobacteriales; family Sphingobacteriaceae; genus Daejeonella. The sequence goes on from JBDTLL010000012.1 coordinate 10,738, forward strand.
GAAAGTTGAAAGTTTCGGTTGAGTTTTCCACCCTCACAACTTCTACGCACCATGGATTTTTATCTTCAAATTCAAGTGGTTTAATCATTGATTGCATCATCAGATTTAAATTTCCAAATTTATGCATTAAGCCCTGAGCCAATAGAAACTGATCGCCGCCAGATTTTTGCTGTTCCAAACCAATTCGTATTTCATTATAAATAATGCCGTAAACAATTCTGGATATCCATTGAAATAATTTTAGCGAGGGCAATTTTACCAATGCATCATAGCCTGTATCAATTGCTTGTTTTATTTCGGCGTCAAGCGGATTTAGAGCGGTTTCTTTTACCCATGTTGCGCATGGAAGTTTTAAATCCTGATAAGTAATGCGGCTATCATCCAAAAGTTTAAATGCTTTTTGGTCCAGTTGAAACTGATCAATTAGCCATTGGGGAAAAACTGTAATTTGCTCTGTTTCGGCATTCACTTCTTCGCCGCTAAGGAAACAAATATTGGATTTGAAATTTAGCTTATTAAAGGGATTGTGTAAACTTATGGACATGGTCTGCAAATTTAGACCAATTAGATTGTCAAGCAAATAGCATTGATCAATTATTTGTAATAAGAACGAAGCTCATTTGATATTCTGGGCAACATATCTCTTTTGGAAAGTTCCAGAAGAAAATCATCTTCCCGAGGCTCTATACCTAAATTTTGCATAGAATATAATCTGGGATCTACGGCTCGCTGATCGCCCCGAATATTATCCACGTAGGTATTTGTGTAATTAAAATTGGAAGAAAAACTTTGCTTATACGTTTTAGGCTTATCACCCTTGAAAGTCAATAAGGTGTTAAATCTGGCATTGGAGCGACGCTGAATCTGGGTAATATCCACCGTTGCTGTTACGGTTTGATAAACCGGTTTCCCTGCATTATCGGTGCCTACCTGCACAGTACGGGACATAGATCTTCGTGAGGTCTGCTCATCGCGAGGCCATAAAGTAAAATTATCGATGTTTAAATCAAATACCAATTCCGGGTTCTCATCCGGTTCAACTAAATCTAAATCAACAGATAAAAAATCATCAATATAATCCAAAACCTTAAGTCTGTAATAATTCATATCCACAAAATTCAAATCGTGATTATTTTGAGATTTTATATTTATGGCAATTGTAACAACTCTTGCTGGCGGACGGTCGCGTTTTGTACCACATCCGAAAGAAAAAATAAATGTTACTAAAATGGCCAGGCCGAAATAAATGCGATTATCGAACATGATTATTTAACCCTACGTTTATAAAATTGTTTCTAATTTACTGTGAATGTTAGTATTAGGGTATTTTAATTCCCGATGAATTAACCGTCAAATCAATTTGCTGTGCTATTTGACCAGATTTCTATGATAATTGCGCTAATTTAGCGTGTCAGTCAAATTTACAAATCGTATGAAGATTAGTTATTCTGCTTTTGAACTCGAATTAAAGCATGCTTTTACCATTTCCCGCTTTTCGCGGAACTCCACGCCTTTGTTATTATTGGAAATTGAGCATGATGGTTTTACCGGATATGGCGAAGCTTCGATGGTGCCCTATATGGGCGAAAGTGTGAAATCTGCAACAGATTTTATGGCCAAAGTAGATTTAAGCTGGATGAAATTTCCCTTTAACTTTGATGAAGTAATTCAATATCTGGATAAAATTGCTCCGGGAAATCCGAATATTAAAGCCGCGGTTGATATTGCTCTGCATGATTTGTTTTGCAAAATTAAAGGCATTCCCTGTTATCAGTATTTTGCTGCTGATCCGAAAAAAATGCCGGAAACTGCCTTTACAGTTGGAATTGATTCGCCCGAAATTGTTCTTGAAAAACTCGCGGACGGAAATCAATGCCATATTATAAAAGTTAAATTGGGTCGTGATAACGATAAAGAATTGATCCAAACCATCAGATCGGCAACAGACAAGCCACTTTTTGTAGATGCAAATCAAGGCTGGACAGATAGAAACCAGGGTTTGGAAATGGTTCATTTTCTGGCCGAAAATGGAACTATTTTAATCGAGCAACCGATGGCAAAAAACGATATAGATTCTAATGCCTGGATAACTGAACGAAGCCCGATTGCCATAATTGCCGATGAAGCTGTTCAGCGATTTGATGATGTAGAAAAAGCCAAAGGCGCTTATCATGGCATCAACATGAAGCTGATGAAAAGTGCTGGAATGCATGAAGGTTTTAGAATGATAAAAAAAGCCCGCGAACTGGATATGAAGGTAATGATTGGTTCTATGAGCGAGACAAGTTGTGCAATTTTAGCCGCTGCCGCATTAGCACCATTATGTGATTATGCAGATTTGGATGGACCGTTTTTGACAGTTAACAATCCCTATAAAAGACCGGATTTTAAGGATGGTAAATGGATTTTAAATGATGATCCGGGTTTGGGTTTAAAGTTTGAAAACTAATAATAAAGAAAGCCTTATCTTACCGTACAAAATTTTCAGCATGAATAGATTTTTACTCTCCTATATTTTTCTGTTGTTTTCTGCAAGCTTTGCTTTAGCGCAAGTTCCGGATTCATATTATTTATCTCAAAAAGTTAGTTACGATCAGAAAGTACCAAGTCCGAAAGAATTTTTAGGTTTTCAAATTGGCGAACAGCATGTAAGTCATGATCAGATTGTGGCATATATGAAAGAACTGGCCCGTACATCAGATAGAATTACTTTGCAGGAATATGCCCGAACAACCGAAAACAGACCTTGTTTGTTGTTAACAATAACTTCCGTTGAGAACCAAAAAAACATTGAGCAGATCCGCAAAGAACATTTGAACCTTAGCGATCCGGGCCAGTCTGGTTCTGTGAATGTGGAAAATATGCCTGCGGTAGTTTGGATGGGTTACAGCGTTCATGGAAACGAACCGAGCGGTGCAAACGCCAATATGATGGTTTCTTATTTTTTAGCTGCCGCACAAGGAGCCGAAGTGGATCAGATGTTAAAAAACACGATCATACTAATAGATCCGGCAATTAACCCGGATGGTATTCAGCGATTTTCGACGTGGGTAAATGCTAACAGAAGCAAAACGTTGGTTACAGATCCCAACAGTAGGGAATTTAATGAGCCATGGCCAAACGGGAGAACTAATCATTACTGGTTTGATTTAAACCGCGATTGGTTGCCATTGCAGCATAACGAATCTAAAGGGAGGTTGCAGAAATTTCACGAGTGGAAACCATTAATTCTTACAGATCATCACGAACAGGGAACCAATGCTACGTTTTTCTTCCAGCCGGGAATTCCTTCCAGAACAAATCCTTTAACACCACAACGTAATCAGGATCTGACAACCAAAATGGGAAAATATCACGCGGAAGCGTTAGATAAAATTGGCTCGTTATATTTTACAAAAGAAAATTATGATGATTTTTATTACGGAAAAGGTTCTACCTATCCCGATATAAATGGAGCCATTGGAATTTTATTTGAACAGGCAAGTTCGCGGGGCCATGCGCAGGAAAGTATCAATGGCATTTTGACTTTCCCTTTTACCATTCGTAACCAGGTTGCAACTTCTTTTTCAACGTTAAAAGCTGCGCAAGAAATGCGTGTTGAGTTACTAAATAATCAACGCGATTTTTATAAAGAAGCTTTGAATTTGGCAAAAGCCGATCCTGTAAAAGCTTATGTTTTTGGAGACGAATTTAACAAAGGAACCAGCTGGCATTTGCTGGATATTTTGAGGAGACATCAAATACATGTTTACAAAAATCCGGAAGACAGAACGGTTGAGGGAAAGAAATTTCAAAAAGACAATTCGTATGTTGTTCCATTAAATCAGGCGCAATACACAACGATAAAAGCAATTTTTACCAGGCAAACTAAATTTCGCGATAGCTTATTTTATGATATTTCTGCATGGACATTTCCTTTAGCTTTTAATTTACCTTATGCCGAATTAAATTCAACAAAAGGTTTATCGGGAGCAGAAATTACAGATTTTAGTTTCCCGAAAGGTAAAGTTTACGGAGGCAAAAGTGAGTATGCTTATTTGTTTAACTGGAATGAGTTTTACGCTCCCAAAGTTTTAAATGAATTATTGAAAATGGGCGTGCGGGCAAAAGTTTCGCAACGCAGTTTTAGTATGAAATTAGATTCTGAAACCCGAAATTTTGATTACGGTACAATTCTGATTCAGACAAATAATCAATCTGTAAATCCAGATTCGCTCTATCAGAAACTAAATAAACTTGCAGAAGAAAATGCGGTAGATATTTACGCTGCCGGAACCGGGATGACAGAAGGAATGAATTTGGGAAGCAGCAATTTTAAATTAGTAGAACAACCTAAAATTGCACTTATTACAGGTTCAGGAGTTAATAATAATGACGCCGGAGAAGTTTGGCATTTACTGGATCAGCGTTTTAATATGCCGCCCACATTGCTTGAACAAAGCATGTTGAACCGAATTGATTTGAATAAATACAATGTGCTCGTGATGTCTGAAGGCAATTATTCGGATATAACCGATGCCGGCAAAACAGAATTAAAACGCTGGTTAAAAAATGGCGGAGTTTTAATTGCTGTTGGTAATGCTAACAAATGGACGAATGCTGCAGGTATCAGTTCTGTAAAATACAAGGATCCAAAAAATATTGATTCTACAGCTTTTAGAAATTACGACACGCAACAGGAAATTAGTGGTGCGCAATTTATTCCCGGCGCTATTTTTCAAACACGTTTAGACCGGACACACCCGATTGCATACGGAATAAAAGGAAATAGTATTCCCGTTTTTAGAGAAGGAACCGGAATGTTTGAAAAGCCGAAAAACCCGTTTGCTGCTCCGCTTGTTTACACAGAAAAACCGTTGCTTGCCGGCTATATTTCTAAGCAAAATGAAAAAATATTGAAAGGTTCTGCTTCTGTTATTTGCAATAATTTTGGCAGCGGTCAGGTGATTTCATTTTCAGATAATCCAAATTTCAGAGCATTTTGGTTTGGAACCAGTAAATTATTTATGAACGCCATATTTTTCGGAAATACAATTGGAAGATCTTTTTCTGCTGATGAGGAATAATGGCTTTTAGAAGATCGCAGTTTTATTACACGACATTTTGAAATTATATTGCCACATTTAAAGCTGAATGTTTTTAATCTTATCCCCAAAAATATTTTAAATGAAAAAATTCTTTCTCCTTTTTATTCTTTCTGCCTCTGTTTACAATTTATCTGCACAGCAAAAACCAACACTTACCGTTGAAAAAATTATGCGTGATCCAAAATGGATGGGCGTGTCACCAAGTAATATTGATTGGTCTACAGACAGCAAGCATATTTATTTTGACTGGAATCCGGCAAGTAAAGATCGCGATGAGCGATTTATGATTAGTACCCATAATCTGGTACCGCAAAAAGTAACAGATGCTGAGCGTCAGCGTTTAAATCGCCGTCAGGTAAATTACAATGAAAATAAGACCAAAATTATTTTTGAGCGGAATGGAGATCTTGTTTTTCAAGATTTAAAATCCGGTAAGGAAACTTTACTGACACAAACTGTAGAAAGAGAAAGTAATCCGACATTTAGTTTAAAAGGCGACCGCGTTTTTTTTCAGCGTGGCGATAATTTATTCAGTATCTCGATTCAGGGAAGTTCAATTAAGCAACTAACAAATTTCACGAAAGTTAGAAAGAAGCCGGAAAGCAAATTAAGTGCGCAGGATGAGTGGTTGAAACAAGATCAGCTAAATGATTTTGAGATCATTAAAAAAGAAGATAGCGATAAAAAACTGGATGAAACAGATCGTAAATTATTCATGGCCGATCGGCCGAAAGAGTTTTATCTGGAAGACAGAACTTTCGTGAGTAATCTTCGCGTAAGCCCTGACGAAAAATACATTACCTGGCGAATTGGCAAACAGCCTGAAGGATTAAAAAATACAATCGTTCCCAGTTTTGTAACGGCTTCCGGTTATACCGAAGATATTCAAACAAGAAGTAAGGTGGGGAATCCTTTAACAACTTATCAAAATTACATTTATGATCAGCAAAGAGATTCTATTTACACAATTGAAACATCTAACCTTCCGGGAATAAAAGATCTTCCGGATTATGTTAAAGATTATCCCAAACAACTTGATGAAAGAACAAAGAAAAATGCTGACAGGGAAGTTGCTTTAAGCGGTCCGTTTTGGAATGAAGATGGCAGTCGTGCGGTAGTTGTGGTTTTTTCTTCAGACAATAAAGACCGCTGGATTATGAGTCTGGATGAGCAATCTGGTAAGTTAAGTTTGCTTGATCGCCAGCGTGATGAAGCCTGGATTGGTGGTCCCGGAATTGGTGGCTCATGGGGTGGCGGAAACCTGGGATTTATTGATCGTAACACGTTTTACTTCCAAAGCGAAGCCAGTGGTTACTCTCATATTTACACGATAAATCTGCAAAACGGAAGTAAAAAACAATTAACATCCGGTAAATACGAAGTGCAATCTCTTGCTCTTTCTAACGATAAAAAAACCTTCTATTTTACTGCGAATATGGAACACCCGGGAATTACGCATTTTTACAAAATGCCTGTATCCGGTGGTAAACCAGTTCAGTTAACCAGCATGAAAGGCGGCAATGAAGTTGAGATTTCGCCGGATGAAAAATGGCTGGCCATACGTCATTCAGAATCAAACAAACCATGGGAACTTTATCTGCAGGAAAATAAAGCTGGCGCAAAAGCGAAGAAAGTAACAACTTCTCCAAGTGCAGAATTTAACAGCTATCCCTGGAGAGAACCTCAGTTAATCAGTTTTAAAAATCGATACGGAGCAGACATTAACGCACGTTTGTATGTTCCCGAAAAAGCAGATGCAAATAAACCGGCTGTAGTTTTTGTACATGGTGCGGGATATTTGCAGAACGTACATTACTGGTGGAGCAGTTATTTCCGCGAGTATATGTTCCATAATTTACTGGCAGATAATGGCTACACCGTTTTGGATATAGACTATACCGGTAGCGCAGGTTATGGTCGTGATCACCGGACAGGAATTTACCGTCATATGGGTGGAAAAGATTTAACGGACCAGGTGGATGGTGTAAAATTATTGGTTGAAAAATATGGTGTTAATCCAAAAAATGTAGGTCTTTATGGCGGGTCGTACGGTGGTTTTATTACCCTTATGGCGATGTTCACCGAACCTGATGTTTTTGCTGCCGGAGCCGGTTTAAGATCGGTTACAGATTGGGCGCATTACAATCATGGTTATACGTCCAATATTTTAAATGAACCTTTTAACGATGAACTGGCTTATAAAAATAGTTCGCCAATCTATTTTGCAGATGGTTTAAAAGGACATTTATTAATGGCGCATGGAATGGTGGATGAAAATGTTCACTTTCAGGATATTGTACGGCTTACGCAACGCTTAATCGAGTTGAAAAAAGATAATTGGGAACTTGCCGTTTACCCGGTAGAAGACCATGGTTTTGTTCAGCCGTCCAGTTGGACTGATGAATACAAACGAATCTTCAAATTATTTGAAGAAAATCTAAAACACTAAAAAAGATATTTAACGCTAAAGCGGATGACATAATCATCCGCTTTTTTTATGCGAAAAAATATGTGTTAAATCTTTGTATCTTAATTCAAAAAAGATCAGCTTTTAGTTTATGAACAAAAATGAAGAATTGATCAATCGATTTTACACGGCTTTTCAGCAAAAAGATTACAACACTATGCAGAATTGTTATGCAGAAAATGCGCAATTTAACGATGCTGTTTTTAAAAATTTATCTGCCCATCAGGTTAAATCTATGTGGGAAATGTTGTTAAAGAAAAGCACTGATTTGCATGTTGACTTTAAAAATATTCAGGCCGATGAATTCACTGGAAGTTCAGACTGGATTGCTACTTATACATTCTCTGCAACTCACAATAAAGTAGTAAATAAAGTTCATGCAAATTTTGAGTTTGCGGGAGGGAAAATCGTCAAACATACAGACCATTTTGATTTCTATAAATGGGCGTCCCAGGCATTTGGATTTAAAGGAAGATTATTGGGTTGGACAGATTTTATGAAGCGAAAAGTTCAGGAAACCGCTGCTAAAAACCTTGAAAATTTCATGAAGAATAAAGAGGAAAAATAATTGTAAAATATCATGATGCAAACCATTTTAGGTGCCAACGGAACGATAGGAACATTGCTTGCAAATGAATTAAGAACGTACACAAATCACATTCGGCTGGTAAGCAGAAATCCTGTTAAGGTAAATGATTCTGACGTTCTATTTCCTGCGGATTTAACTAATGCTGAAATGGTGGATAAAGCTATTGAAGGATCTGACGTCGTGTATTTGGTTGTGGGATTTGATTATCAATTAAAAGTCTGGCAGGAAAAGTGGCCCCAATTGATGCGAACAGTTTTAGATTCTTGCATCAGGCATAAAGCAAAGCTTGTTTTTTTTGATAATATGTATATGTACGATGTAAATTCATTGCATCATATGACAGAAGATTCTGTAATTAATTCCCCTTCTGAAAAAGGAAAAGTTAGACAAGAGATTGCAGAAATGTTAATGCATGAAGTTCATGCAGGACGATTGGATGCTTTGATTGCCCGTTCAGCAGATTTTTACGGTCCCAATAATGAAAAGAGTTTACTTTTTGAATTGGTTTATAAAAACATTAAAAAAGGGAAAAAGCCAAACTGGTTTATTGATCCGGACAAAATACATTCATTTACTTATACGCCTGATGCCGCAAAAGCAACTGCCATGTTAGGAAATACAGAAGATGCTTATAATCAGGTTTGGCATTTGCCAACCGATAAATCACAGATCACAGGTCGGGAAATGATTGGATATTTTTGCGAAGAAATGCATGCAAAAAAGAAGGGTATTTTTATACTTCCCACCTGGATGTTAAAGTTGCTGGGACTATTCATTCCGATAATGCGTGAAATGCCTGAAATGATGTACCAATATAAAAATGATTACTTCTTCGACTCTTCCAAATTTGATAAAAAATTCAATTTTGAAACTACTTCTTATCGCGAAGGCGTAAAGCAAACTGTTGAATTAACTGCAGAATAATCCTTGCGACAAATTTATTTTTATAAAACAGATATCATTTTATATTATATAGATTTTGCCTATACCATCATCAATAAAAAGAATGAGCTTTTTCTGTGATTACATTGTCTGCCGAATTTTATAAACTTACCTTTGCGGCAGTTTAAAATTTAAAAGATTATATATGATTACTATAGGACAGAAATTCCCTTCGTTTGAGAAAAAAGCAGTTGTAAGTATTGAAAAAGGAAAAGAATTTGATACAATTAATTCAGAATATTTAGCTAATGAAGATAATGTTTGGACAGTAATGTTCTGGTGGCCAAAAGATTTTACGTTTGTGTGCCCAACAGAAATTGCTGAATTCAACAAAGCGTTTGGTGATTTTTCAGATCGCGACGCACGTTTGATTGGCGCTTCTACCGATTCAGAATTTGTTCACTTAGCGTGGAGAAATAATCACGATGATTTACGTGATTTAAAATTCCCAATGTTGGCGGATACTTCTAAATCATTAGCAGAAGATTTAGGTATTTTAGAGCCTAATGAAAAAATTGCATATCGTGCAACTTTCATTATAGATCCAACAGGAATTGTTCGTTGGGTTTGTGTAAATGATTTGAATGTTGGACGTAATGTTAAAGAAGTTATCCGTGTATTAGACGGTTTACAAACTGATGAATTATGCCCTTGCAACTGGGAAAAAGGTCAGGAAACATTAAGCAATTAATTAGATAAAAGTTTAAACTCCTTCATAAATCTTAATTGATTTTGGAGGAGTTTTTTTATACCCGAAAATTAGAAAAACATGTCAGAAAGTACAGAAACAATAAAAGAGATTTTAACAGCGATGTCTGCTGATGAAACTCATAGAACAGAAGCTCTTTCTCTTTTAGAAGATGGTAATTCCCGCTATTTAAGAGACCTTAAATTAAACTTTAACAGTGCGTTGAGCTCAGAATTTATTACTGCAAAAGAAATTGGCTTGCTGGGACTAAGTGTCGCAGTTAATGAAAGAAATGCGGTGCTGATAAAATTCTTTCAAAAGTTTGCTTCAGACAATGAAGCTAACGCCGAAGAAATTGCAGAAGCTGCAGCCTGCGCCTCGTTGTTGGCATCGAATAATGTCTTCTACCGATTTAGACATTTCACTCAAAAGGAAAAATATTCTCAGATTCCTGCTCGTATCCGCATGCAGATTATGATGAAGCCTGTAACTGGAAAAGAATTTTTTGAATTAATGAGTTTAATTATTTCAGCGGTTAACGGCTGCGAGATGTGTGTCAACGCCCATGAAGATTCATTGATTAAAATGGGAACTACTGAAGAAAGAATATTTGACGCGGTAAGAATCGCTTCTTTAATAACCTCTACCGGAAAGTTAATATTCTAGAATGTTAATTTTTTTATTTTAGAAAACATTAAGGTTTTGTTGATAACTATTTTGAGATAGCACCTTAAAATTTGTATTTTTAAAACTTAAAGGTTAATCAACCTTAAAGTAGTATTGCGTTAACATGGATCAGACATGCAGTGATTGTATCTCGGGCTTGTGGTAAATTACTTTAAGGATTATAAGTAATTTAATTATTTGTAATTTTTTGGGTAAACGGTCAGATAATTATTATCTGACCGTTTCTTTTTTAGTGAACTGCTGAAAGATCTACTTTGTTGCCTGCAGCGGATTTTCTGATTAAAAATACCAGTGGAATACACAGTAGAAAAAATATTCCCAGTATTAAAAAGGTGTCCATATACGTGAGAATATAACTTTGTTTGGTTATCATCAGGTCCAAAGCCTTGTACGCCTGGTCCTGAGATTTAACCGCATCGCCGCTGTTTTGCATAAATCCCTGCTGTAAGCTTTTTAGTCGGTCTTGTACAGAAAGATCATAGATAGAGATGTTGCGCAATAGGTCACTTCTGTGAATAAATGCTTTGCTCGCAATAAAACTGGAAACAATTGCTACTCCAAATGACCCGCCCAACTGTCTAACCATGGCTGTTAATCCGGCGCCAGCCGCAATCTCTTTTCCTCTTAAAGTAGATAAAGAGAAGGTTGTAACCGGTACAAACAATAAACCCAGTCCTACACCACGCAATAATAGTGGATAAAAGAAATCACTTTGACCTGCCTGAGGAGTAATTATGGTATAAACCCAATAAGTAAATAAAAAGAAGATGACAAAGCCGACCGCAATCATATATTTCTGGGAAATGCCTTTCTGAATCATAGTTCCTACAATGGGCATCATAAAGCCGGTTGCAATTGCTCCCGGGATCAACATTAAACCTGTTTGAAGAGCTGTAAAGCCCAATATACTTTGAACAAATACCGGAACTATAAACACACTTGCAAATAATCCGAAACCCAGAATAAACGAGAATAGTGTTCCTACAGCCAGATTTCGATTTTTTAACACGCGTAAATCTACTATAGGAAGTTTAGCAGTCAGTTCCCGCCAGATGAAGCCAACAACTCCAATAGCTGCAACCAATGCAAACGTGGTTATAAACGGTGACGAAAACCAATCTTCACGCTCGCCTTGCTCCAGAACCAATTGCAAAGATCCAACGCCCGCTATTAATAAACCAATTCCAAGCCAGTCAACTTGCGATGCCGGTGTTCGGTTTCCAGTCATGTAAGGCGGGTTTTTAATATACATCAGTGTTAAAACTGTAGCTGCAATACCTACCGGGATGTTTACATAAAATATGTAAGGCCAGCTGTAATCATCAATTAAATAACCGCCGATGGTTGGGCCTAAAGTTG
>JBDTLL010000013.1:0-19644 GCA_039934815.1 Daejeonella sp.
CATCAACTCCTGTAATAGAAACAGAAGTTCCTTCAAAATCAATCCGGCGACTGTCGTTCACAATCAGCTCGCCATTGTGCTTTTTATAAATCGAGGCGAGCTCGTCAATATTAACTCCAAGGTCGTATTCTTTGTTTCCCAGGATGGCTATCTTTTTAATATTCTCATCAATCAGACTTAAAAAAGAATCAAATACCTGGTGTCCCTTTTTTCGGTCTATTGAATCTCCCGTGAAAATTATTAGATGAGGCTGTTCTTTATTAATATGTTTTGCCAGGTTTTTATGATTTCTTTTCAATGCCTGGATATGCAAATCAGAAACCTGGATGACCTTTAAATTGTCTGACCACCTGTTCGCATCCTTAATAAAAAACTCATTTATTTCGATAAAATATTTTTCCAGCCAGAAAGCATCCAGCGCAAATGTAGCGGTGGTCAATGTAAACAGGTCAACAATAAATTTTCTTCTCGAAATTTTTGGGATTTTTACCATCAAGTATTAACGAAAGGCCTAAGTCTATAATGTATAGATTGGCTTAAGCGTTGAAAAGTTACTTTATATTAATAATCAATTTTCATATCTGATGAATCCCAAAGTTTAAAGGCTTCCATGGCTTCATCACGTAAAAGCTGAGTTACCGGCAATTTCCGCTGTTCCATTGGCAAATCAATTTCATCATAAATAAATTGATCATCAAAGCCGATTTCGGCTGCATCTTTCTTAGTGTTGGCGTAATAAATTACGTCCAGGTGCGCCCAGTAAATAGCACCTAAACACATCGGGCAGGGTTCGCAACTTGTATAAATCACACATCCTGATAAGTCGAAAGTTTTTAATTTTTTGCACGCAAGGCGGATGGTTGATACTTCGGCATGTGCAGTTGGGTCATTACTTGTAGTTACCTTATTGGCACTTTTAGCTATTACTTTTCCATCTTTTACTATTACGGCTCCAAACGGACCGCCTTTAGATTGCTCTACATTTTGTTTGGAAAGGCTTATCGCCATTCGCATATATTTTTGATGTTGCTGTTGTTCTTTAGACATTTTGTTTTTTAAACAATAAACCCCGGCCTAAGCCAGGGTTTAAAATTAATCCCGGAAGGGAAATATTATTTATTTTCTTTTTTATACTCATCATTCAAACCAGAAACAACTTCTTTAGTTACGTCCAGGCTTTCATCAGCAAAAAGAACTGTCGGGTTGGCTTTTGAATAAGTCAACACCATTTTATACCCTTTGGTTTTTGCGTGTTTCTTTAAATAATCAGAAACTTTGTTGTATAATTTTTCATTTTCTACAGCTTCTTCGTTCGCTAAAGCATTGCCCGCGTTTTGGTTAAATGCAGCTAATTCCTGTTGCTTTCTGGCTAAACGCTCTTCTGTAGTTGCACGTTGCTCTGCGCTTAAAGTAGGCGCATTTTTTTGGTAATCAGCTACTTCTCTTTGAAAAGCGTTGCCTTTTGCAGTAAGATCTACCTGCGCTTTTTTAGATTTAGACTGGAACTTATCTTTAATGGATTTAAAATATTCGTAATTGTTCAGTAATGAATCTGAATTAACAAATACAATAAGCTCTGTGTTTTTATCTGCAGTTACGGTAGCAGTTCCGCTGGTTTTAGGTTGTTCTTTATTACAAGAGATTACAACACCCGCCAATACTAAAGCGGCTGTAATTTTTGTTATAGATGCCAATACTTTTTTCATGCTTTTTTCTAAAAATTTAGGCAAATATAAACTTTCAACTGAAGTATCCCAATCATTTAACTTTACTTAACAGTATAGGAATAAAACGAGGCTTTATTTTCTCCACAATTCGCCAATATCCGAGTAAAATGGTTATTTTTGATACCTTGTTGTAATACTAAAATATGAGCGAAATAACGGAAGATAGATCTAATTATTCAGCAGATAATATACAGGTTTTAGAAGGTTTAGAAGCGGTAAGAAAACGCCCTTCTATGTACATAGGTGATACAGGTTTTAAAGGTTTGCATCACCTTGTTTATGAAGTAGTAGATAATTCAATTGATGAGGCACTCGCCGGTTACTGTACAGATATTTACGTAACTATTCATAAAAACAATTCAATTACAGTTACAGATAATGGTCGTGGTATTCCAACGGCTATGCACACTAAAGAGAAAAAGTCTGCTTTAGAGGTTGTAATGACTGTTTTACACGCAGGTGGTAAATTCGATAAGGATACTTACAAAGTTTCCGGTGGTTTGCACGGTGTGGGTGTTAGTTGTGTGAATGCGCTTTCAATTCATTTAAAAGCAGAAGTCCATCGCGAAGGCAAAATTTACGTTCAGGAATATTCTTGTGGTAAACCATTGTTTGATGTTAAAGTAGTTGGCGAGACCGATAAAACCGGAACAAACGTTACTTTCCTTCCGGATGATTCAATTTTTACATTAACTACCGAATATAAGTTTGATACATTGGCTGCCCGCTTACGCGAATTAGCCTTTCTAAATAAAGGTATCAGACTTACTTTACAGGATGAACGTGAAGTTTTGGAAGACGGAAGTCTTTTAACCCAGGAGTTTTTCTCTGAGGGCGGCTTACGCGAATTTGTAAAATATCTGGATGGAACGCGTACGGCAATTATTCCTGAGCCAATATATGTGGAAGGGATAAAGCAGGGTATTCCTGTTGAAATGGCCTTGCAGTACAATGATACTTACTCTGAGAATGTACATTCTTATGTAAATAATATTAATACGCACGAAGGTGGAACACACGTTGCAGGTTTCCGTCGTGGTTTAACCAGAACACTTAAGTCTTATGCAGAGAAATCCGGACTGTTGAAAAACATGAAGATTGAGATTACCGGTGATGACTTTCGTGAAGGTTTAACGACTGTAATATCGGTTAAAGTACAGGAGCCACAATTTGAAGGACAAACCAAAACCAAATTAGGTAATAATGAGGTGATGGGTGCGGTAGATATGGCGGTTGGAGAAATTCTTGGAAATTTCCTTGAAGAAAATCCGAAGGAAGCCAGAATGATTGTTAATAAAGTTATTCTTGCTGCTACTGCCCGTGCTGCGGCACGCAAAGCCCGCGAAATGGTTCAGCGGAAAAGCATTATGGGTGGTTCTGGTTTACCCGGTAAACTTGCCGATTGCGCTAATAAGGACCCGGCGGCTTGTGAGTTATACCTTGTCGAGGGAGATTCTGCGGGTGGAACTGCAAAGCAGGGCCGCGACCGTAATTTTCAAGCTATTCTTCCTTTAAAAGGAAAAATTTTGAACGTTGAAAAGGCAATGGAACATAAGATCTACGAAAATGACGAGATCAAGAATATGTTTACAGCAATGGGCGTGAGTATTGGAACTGCCGAAGATGACAAAGGTCTGAATATGGATAAACTTCGTTATCACCGGATCATAATCATGACGGATGCTGACGTTGACGGATCGCACATTACTACTTTAATTCTGACGTTCTTCTTCAGATATATGAAAGAATTGATCGAATTTGGGTACATATACATTGCTGCGCCGCCTTTATATCTTGTTAAAAAGGGTAAAGAGTTTGAATATGCATGGAATGATGATCAGCGTGATGCGGCAGTTCAGCGTTTAAAAGGTGCGGGTAAAGAAGAAAGTGTTCATATTCAACGTTACAAAGGTTTGGGAGAGATGAACGCAGAGCAGCTTTGGGAAACTACTTTAAACCCTGAAACACGTACGCTAAGAAAAGTTACTATTGAGAACGCTGCAGATTGCGATCATATATTTTCTATGTTAATGGGTGATGAAGTTGCACCAAGAAGAGAATTTATCGAACGAAATGCAAAGTATGCACGTATAGATACCTAGTTTTAATAAATAGATTTGATTTAATTTGAAAAATGCCCTTTCATTTATTTAAAAGGGCATTTTTTTGTTGAATTTTATCGACGTTTAACTTTGCGCTTCAAATAAACTGCTGCCGTTTTTTGTTTATCTGATGAAATCATAACCCGGTAAGTTTTATCTCCATCTATAACCAACAGTTCAGAAGTATTTGGCGGAATATTTCCGAGATTTTCCGCATACAGCAAAAGTTCATTCATTTCCATGTTGGGGTCTAATTGAAAATTTATAATGACAGGCCTTTTTGATATCCAGATATTTTTGGCTAAAATAGTTCTATTGAGGTAAACCGAAACAGTATCGTTATCAACTTTCATATAATCTACTAATTGTAATTTCAGATTCAAGTTGGTAACCGGTATTTCAATTACTTTTTTAGGTTCTGTGTTTAAAAAAGGAGCATCAAAGTTTACTTCCGGCGGCGAATTTTCTGTGAGGCTTAAATTTTGTGCTGTAATAACAGAATCACGGTTTTCTTTTAAAAAATAGTCCAGACCTTCAACGGTTTTTGATAAAATAACCCTGCCGGGAATGCAGTCATCAGCCGGATTTTCTTTGCTTACACCGGTCCATCTGCCTTCCAGATATTCAAAATTATTTTCTTGTCGATAAGCGAGATTTATATTTTTGATACAGGCCACCCAATTCCACGGAACCCGATCCATTCTCACCCAATCTCTGCTTTCGCTCAAGCGGATGGTGTCTGCATCAAAATATCCTGATAAGCCAATTCGAATTTCTATAGAATCATCCAGGAAAGCATAAGAATCGCCCCAGATATTTTTCTTCTGACTCAGGTCTAATTCAAAATCATACATCTGACTATAACCGCCCGGCTGCTGTGTTATTTTGCCATACCATTTGCCACTAATGTTTTGCTGAGAAAATGAAGACGGTATGCAGCCTAAAAAAATGAACAAGAAAAGAAGGTATTTCATAGTAAGCTATTTATCATTAAGTTAATGATTTTCGCCCGCTTAAAAAATACCTCTTACTTACCTAGTTTTAAGGTTAATTTATTGTAATTGATAACGGCATTGTACTCCTGGAGAATATCACCGCCTAAAACTCCAATAACCGGAGGGAGTTGTAAATTCTCATATGCCTGACAGATAGTGGACAAGTCCAAAATCGCAATTTCAAAATTTTTGATTTTTAATTTTCCCAGCCTTATCTCGGGTAGATTAAGGATAAAACTTTCCATGCTGGTGGTGCCTAAGCCTGTTGAAAGCTTATCGGAAGTAAGAAGTTCTTCCGGAGTAATGTGATTTTCTACACAAGTTTTATCAAAAACAGTTTTAGAAGCTCCGGTATCAAGTACCACGTTAAACGGATGTCCAAAAACAACAACTTCCACCAAAATGTGGAAGCCGTCGTTTTGTAAATTTATGAGTTCTAAAGGAACTGTAACAGATTTCATATTGGTTTCCCGCAAGGAAATTAGATCAGATTTGAATCACGCAATACCTGATTCATATTTCTAACGGCTTCAGCACTTTTATTAAAAGTTGCCTGTTCTTCATCATTTAATTTATAGTCGATGATTTTTTCCCAACCGTTTTTGCCAATAACTACCGGAACGCCCATGCAAATATCATCCTGACCGTACTCGCCACTTAAAGAAACACAGCAAGGGAACACTTTTTTCTGATCGCGAATAATGCTTTCTACCAAAGCCGCACCAGCAGCACCTGGAGCATACCAAGCGGAAGTTCCTAATAATCCTGTTAAGGTAGCACCGCCAACCATAGTGTCTGCTGCAACTTTCTTTAAAGTCTCTGCATCCAATAAATGCGCTACCGGAAAGCTGTTTAAAGTTGCTAAACGAGTTAATGGAATCATGGTTGTATCGCCGTGACCGCCAATTACCACACCTTGTAAATCATTTGGAGAGCAATCTAAAGCAAGGCTTAAATAACATTTAAAACGAGCACTATCTAAAATTCCGCCCATTCCAATAATCCTGTTTTTAGGTAAGCCGCTTGATTTTAATGCCAAATATGTCATTGTATCCATTGGATTACTAATAACTACAATAATGGCATCCGGAGAAAATTTCAAAATATTTTCTACAACACCTTTTACAATATTTGCATTGGTGCCAATTAATTCTTCACGGGTCATGCCTGGCTTACGCGGAATGCCGGAAGTGATAACCACTACATTTGAACCTGCAGTTTTGCTATAATCATTGGTGCTGCCCGTAACTTTGGTATTAAAGCCTAACAAAGTTGCGGTTTGCATCATATCTAAAGCTTTACCTTCGGCAAAACCCTCTTTAATATCTAACAAAACCAGTTCTTCAGCTAATTCTCTTCTGGCAATATTATCTGCACAGGTTGCACCAACAGCGCCGGCGCCTACAACGGTTATTTTCATGTCGTGAATATTTTAATTGGAAATAATTTAGCCCGAAGATAGAAAATCTTAAACTTTTTTTATGAGAATAAAGCAAATTTGCGTTTATGAATTGTAACCTTTAAAGTTAGCAATCAGAGCTTTTCCAACTCTTCCCGGGTTAGCTCACTTTTTGTATCTCCGGTATTTAAAGTTGCAGCGGGTTCAAAAAGCATAACAGAAACTTCTTCTTCGGCAACGGGCCGATGTTCGGTTCCTTTGGGCACAATCAGAAATTCGCCTTCTGCTAACTCAATATTTTTTGTGCGCAGTTCCATTCTGAATTTGCCTTTTAACACCATAAACATTTCATCTTCATCATCATGTTTATGCCATACAAATTCACCTTTAAACTTTACAAGCTTAACGTGTTGTCCGTTTAATTCGCCAACAATGCGAGGATTCCAATAATCATTAAACAAAGAAAGCTTTTCGTTTATATTTATCTTTTTCATCCTTTAAAATTAATACGATTACCCTCATTAGAAAGGATAACCGATAGCCAGATTAAAAACCAAATTTTCCCTTCTCCAGTTTTTATCTGCAAAATCTATATCGTTAAAAACCCATCTGTCGCCTTTTGCCAGCCATGGTTTGCGGATAGGGAAGGCCAAATCTGTTCTTAGAACCAAAAATGTAAGATCGAAACGCAAGCCAAAACCTGTTCCTACGGCAAGTTCACTTAAAAATTCCTTGCTAAATTTTGCTCCCGGTTTATCCGGATTATCCCTGAATAGCCAAATATTTCCGGCATCCAATAATAATGCTCCTTGAACTATTCCGGCTAATTTTTTCCGGTATTCTGTATTAAATTCCAGTTTTAAGTCTCCGGCTTGATCCGGAAGAAAATTATTCAAGCTGCTTTCTTCTGCACGGTAAGTTCCCGGGCCGACAGATCTGGCTCTAAACGCCCTGATGCTGTTACTTCCGCCAATAAAAAATTGTTTAATAAAGGGCATTTCGGAGGAATTCCCGTAAGGATAACCTACACCTGCAATTAAACGGCTCGCAATTGTTGAATAGCGACCTGTTTTAAAATAATATCTAAAGTCGCCATCAACTTTTACATATTGGGCAAAGCGGGCACCGAAAAGAGTAGCCGTATCTCCGGTTGTGTAATCTGCGCCTTGTAATAAGCCTAAAACATTTCCTGCCAAATCTAAATTGCCATTAAAGTAAGTGTTGTTTTTGCGGGTTACTTCCAGCTGATTTGAGTAAGTGAAAGAATAGGTTGAACCCGTAATAAATTGCTTTTCAATAGTTCTGGCTAGTGTAACATTATTTTGTATGCTATCGCGATAAAGCTGCGTCACGTTTGCAGGTTGTACGTAATTGAAACTTAACAGATTTAATTCGTGCTCTTTGCGGATGTTTTCTTTCCAGTTATATCCGGCAGAAGCCCGGAATGAATTTAAGGAATATAGCTTTTGCTTATTCAAAATTTCATAACCCAGCATGAATTTAGATCTTGGAACAAATGCATCAGATGTATTAAAATCGAAGAATGGAATTAAAAATCGCGGTAGCGAAAGAGTAGCCTCAGAACCTAAGCGGAACGTGTTAAAGCCTTTCTGCGTTCCGCTAACCTGAACTTCGAAACCACCGTATGCACGCACGCTTAACTGCTCTGCACCGCGGAAAGTGTTTCTGTTTTTCCAGCTCAGCGAAACCTCAGAACCGGTTAGATTATTAGATTTTGTAGTTCCTAAAAGTTCTGCTCTTAATGACTTTCGTGGCAAGGGAGTTAAGTAATAATACGCATCCAAACTTGGTTCGGAAGTGTTTGCATCCCGTTCGAAACGGTTTTTCACAAACTTAAAAGAGCCTAAGTTTACCAGTCTGTTCAATGATAAGTTATGATCGGTGCGATTGTATATATCGCCCGGTTTAAAAAACATCGAACGTGTAAAAACTTCGGGCTTAAATGTATTTTCCTTATCAATAACATAATATCCTTTGTAAAAATTGGCCTCGGCTTTAGCAGTATCTGCCTGTGATTGGGTTAAACTAAAGTTGGGATAGATATAAATATCGTTGATAGAATAGATTTTTCGAGCTATGGCGGGCGTTTCCGATTTTACGGTTACGTATAAATTAACCCGATGAACACCAATGGTGCTATCAACCCGAACGTATAAATAATCCGGACCGAAGTAGTAAAAACCTTGTTCTTTTAAGGTCTGATCAATTCTTTCACGCTCGCCTTTAATTACATCGAGGTTAAAAGGGTCCTGAGCTTTGAGAAGAGATTTTTCCTTCGTATCAGATATGGCTTTTTCTAATTGTGAACTGTCTGTAGGAAAATTGACTGAATTAATTAAATATCGCGGACCTAATGCTGCAACATAGTTTGCTTTTACTTTTCGGTTTTTAGAAGTTGTATCTCCGTTAACTTGTGCCTGGAAATAGCCTTTATTTTCTAATCTGTTTTGTAGAATTAATTGGTTTTGTTGCAGATCTACAGAACTCGCCAAAACCGGCGGTTCGCCAATTTTATTTTTTAACCAGTTTCTTAATCCTCCTTTTGCTTTTTTGGGAGTGCCGGCAATATTATACGCAAATAATTTAGGCCTTAATCCCAAAATGGTGCTATTGGGTTTTGGTCTTAACAAGCCTTCCAATTCTTCGGTTAATGCTTTAGATTCAGATCGGCTAATACTATCACCATCAATTTTTACGCTTCCGCCGATATATAATTTCTCGCCCTGCGGCAAATATTTAATATTACTGCATGCAGATACAAGCAAAAAAAGCACAAAAAATAGACTATAAATTTTAAAACGACTGCACATTAATTTTCAATATTTACAACTTGTTTAGCTTCTATTTTTTCCTGTTTTTTATTTTCCTTCTCAATTTTTTTCCGCTCTTTTTCTTCTTCATTTTTCTTAGCGAAAATCTCTTTGAACTTATTATAGTCTAAAGTGATGATGAAACCCACACCCGTTTCTACTAAATAACCTTCTACAACTCCTTGATATTCATTTTTACGGTACGCACGCAGCATATATCGTCCGTCTTTAGATAATTGGTAATCGATGGCCACGTTACCTGCCAGATTGTTAGAACTCTGATTTGTATTTCTGGGTCCTTCCAATTCGAAATTACTTCCCACACTTACTTTTAAACGGTCATTTAACAATCGTTTAGAAACACCCACATTCAAATCGGTTTTGTTTTGCAGAGATCCGGTTGTATAATCTTCACTTGATACCAGATCGAAGTTCAGATCTACACCGGCAATTAAATTTCCCGCAAGGTTATTTAGCTGATCTGTTAGAATTTTGCTAACACTATTTCTGGCAAGCGATGCAATTCCGCCGCCTCCGGCGCTGCTTGCAAATGGATTTTCGGCAACAAAACGGTTTAGTAATAAAAGCGCAAAAACTTGCTTGTTTAATTCCGATGGCTGGCTTTGCAGCTGCTGTAAACGATATTGAACATTATCGAGCACATCACGGGCCACGTTATAATTGTTATCTTTTGGCAATACAATATCAAAAGTAATAGTCGGTTTCATCAATTCGCCGTCCATATTCAGATGGACTTCAAACGGAAGTTTCTGTTTGTATCTGTTTAATGATGCAGCAGGTTCATCCAGCTGACTTTCTACTAAATCGATCGGTGCCGTATTGGCAACATAGATGGCCGTTACTTTTACATTTGCCGACGTTGGATCGCCCTGCCAGGTTATGAAACTTCCCGGCTCTATATCAAAACGGCGTTTTATAAAATTGTACGAAAGTTCATAAGCACCTTTAACCAGTTGGAACGTTCCGGTTAGGTTTACTTTTCCGCTTGGATCTATTCCGGCATTTAGCTGCGCCGCACCCTGAACTTTCAGGTAATCGCCGTTTCCTTCATCAATAATAATATTAAAAATTGCCGCCGAATCGACTTCCACATTTACAGAAACATCCATTCCGGTAATTTCGGTGGTATTTAGTGAATCTAATCCAGAGGTTAACGCCGTGGCATTTTCCGGGTTAGAAAAATCCACAAATTCAACAACTCCTTCGCGGGATACAACTCCCGGATCTGACTGCGGAATGACTACAGTGAAATCTGTTCCTTTATTAATTTTAACACTTCCATCTACTTCCGGACTGTTCATGTCTCCGCGAATACGCAGGTCACTATTTAACAGAACGGTGCCGTAAAACAAATCGTTATCTTTCTTGGTGCTATTTAAAACCTGGAAATTGTCGGTGTGAACGGTCAGGCCAAAACGATAGTCGATAAAGTTTTTGCTATAAATAGTTCCATCCAGAACGGCTTCATTCCCCACGGTATCAACCATTGTAAACGTGTCGAATTTTATTCCATCACCATTAAACGTTACTTTTTCGTTATCAATTAAATAATAAGAATTGAGCATAGCAATGTTGAACGCGGCTCTATTAAAATCTACACTTCCTCTTACATTTGGCGCATCGGGCGTTCCGGTTATTTTCAATGCGCCGGTTATATTTCCGCTGGCATTTTTTAAGCTTCCCATACTTAAACCTTCAACAGACGCCAAATTCAGCTTGTTAATATTCAGATCAAAATCGAAACTGCTTTTATTATCAGGCTTTAAGAAATAGTCTCCATCCAGCAAAATATCATTTCCCTTTCCGGTGATATTCATCCGGGCGGCGTAGGTGTTTGCTTCGCGATTGTTGATTTGCAAAGCGATATCGCCAATGGTATCTGCCCGGAAAGTAAAATCTTTAATATTCAGGTCGCCTACAAAAACAGGGCTTGTTTTTAAATTACTTACCAGTATATTTCCATTGATAGTTCCATCTGCAAACAACGAATCTTTTTGAGCAAAAGCAGTAAAAGTAGAAATTCGGAAATTTGTAATATCCACTTTTAAAGGAGCATTTGCCTGCGGAGGATTGCTAATTACAGATAAGCTTTGTCCGTTTCTCGATAGCTGAAAATTATGAGCCAGTACGCCGGGCGTGCCAAACTGAATAAAATTATCTTCTGCAATATTCCATTTATCGTAATTGAGCAGTAACCCGTTTTTATCAAATGAAAATTTGTAATCGTTTCCTATGGCGGATAACAATCCGGCAAGACTGTATTGATTATTATTTCGGCTGTCTTTAACCGCCAAGTTTACATTTACCTGATTGTTGAAAATGCTGCCATTCAAATTAGTTCTGTTTACCTGAAACGATGAATTTGAAATCTGATCAAGTTCTAATTGATAGGCAAGGGCAGAAGCTGAATCTGTATTTAGACTAAAATTTAAGTTATTCAGATTAATTCCGTTGTATGTTATGTGCGGCGCATTGGCGGCCAGTTTTAAATAATCTGTTGAGCTTTTAAACTCACCGCTTACACTTACAGCATCCAATTCGGTAAGCGCAGGCATAAATTCCTGAATGATTGGCCGGTTAGTAATATTGCCTGTGAAGGTGAAATTCTGTCCCGGACTAACCGGTAGCATTTTCCCATCACCAATTTTAAAGCGTTTATTGATTTGGTTGTACAGAATATTTCCTACCTGAGTCAATTTATAATTGCCGTCAAGCGTTGCTGTTAAAACTTCTGAACGAATCTTTAAATTACGGTGATCTCCTTCGGCAATGGCATTTACATAAATACTGTCCAGCTGGTATCTGTGTCCATTTGTAACAATCAAAAGATCATTTGCTTCGATATTGCCTATTAACTTATCCGGATTTGTGGATGGCAGATCGGCAACAATTCTTCCGCGAAGGCGTAAATCTTCGTTATAAAGATTCAGTTTTTGCAGATTTACGCTGTCGAGATTTAAAACCAGATTAACAGAAGGATAAGTTCCTTTTATATTTGCTTTTGCATTCAGATCAAAGCGTAGATTGCTATCGTTCATCTTTGCAAATAACTCTACATTCTCGTTTGCAATTTTTCCGTTCAGTGCCAGATTTTTATAGGTATATCCTTTCAATTGCGCTGATTGGGCAACAGCTTTGAAGCGGGCATTCATGGTTTTTGGATCAAGGCCTGTTCCCGAAATTTGTCCGTTTGCATTAATACGGCCAACATTTGCCTCCTGCTTAATTAACCTGCCCACGTTAAAATTATTCAGGTTAAAATTAGCGCTGAATGGCTCATATCCTTTTCGGGAATTATTCATATCCGCCAGTAATTTGGCAGAACCGTAGCTGGAATTTAAGTTTAAATTGGTTTTGAAGCTGGTTAATCCGCCATTAAAACTTCCCGAAACATTAAAATTTTCCGGCAAACGAATATTTGAGGGAATGATGCCCGGAGAAACCATTTGATTTAAATCTGATCTCGACGATTTGAATTCGCGGACTGAAACATTAAAATTAGCCCGATTCATATCCGGTAAACCGGTTATAGTTCCTGATGCGTTAATACGGGTATCTCCAAAACCGCTGATCTGAAGTTCTGGTATATGAAGATTAGAAACGCTTCCATTTACTAATCCGTTGATGTTTACAATGGCATTTCTATTTCGTTTAAACGGATCAACATCGGCAAGTAGAGGAACAAAAGTCAAAACATCTTTAAAGCTTAGCTTGCTGTTTTTGATATCTGCATTAATCTTCATTACGCCAGGATTTTTCTGTAATGCTTCGAGTGATGGATAATCAATACGGACGTAATCCCTTAAAATAGTGTTTGGAGTTTTAATATATAAATCTTCGAGTAAAGCGCCTGTGTTGCTGTAAATGAAATTGGTTTGTAGTTCATTTAAAACAAATCCATCCTTGTTTTTGAAACTTGCATCGGCAATATGACCTGCAATCGTATCTAAACTGTAAGAAAAGTTCTCTGCATGTAAATCCAGATCCGTGATTCCTAAATGCGCATAATCTATTCCCTGCCGCATAACTGGCATGTTGAAATCATCGTACTTTAAATTGTTATTGTTAAAATTCGCATTTTCAATTGTCACCCGCCAATCGTTATTCAAAGTGGCATTCGCTTCTTTTTTTACCTCCGCCACCACAACCTTGGCTTGTTCAGATTTTCCCAAAACTACCGAGGAGGTTGTATTGTCGAGTTTTAAATTTTTTAATGCGATACGCTGTTTCCGCAGATTGATTGAATCTACATCAGCCAAAGCCTGACCTAAATCCAGGCTTGTTTTGATATTTGAAACATCATTTTGGTAATAGAGCTTTATTTGGGATAAATCAATCGAGCCTAATTTGAGATCCAAATCAAAAGGAGCATTACTATCAGCTTCGACTTTGGCAGTGCTCTCGGTTTTTAAAGCGGGTTTGCTTTGAACGATGTATGCATTCAGTCCGTTCAGTTTAATTTTGGGAACAGAAAAATTCATCTTGTCCAGATCGAATTTCTCAATTCGGGTATCAAAATGCTTTAGCGAGAACCTGACGTCGTTTGCTGTTACCGCATCTTTGAAAGAAACCTTTATGCGGTCCAGATTGATTTTATCCAAAGAAAATTTCATGCCGGCAGCGGAATCTGGAGGGGGAGTGCTTTCGCTTTGTTGAGTTATAAAGGCATTTAATATATAGTCGAAATTGAACGTGCTGTCGGGCATTGTGCGATCAATTTTCGCTGTGATTCCTCTTAAATCAATTTCATTAATTTCAACCTGATTGCTCAAAAGCTTTAGTAAACTGATGTCCACTTTCAAAGTATCGCCGGCTAAAAGAGTATCTCTTTTCTGATCTTCAAAATAAACTCCTTCCAAAACAATAAGCTTTGGCAGATCTAAACTTAATTTATTGATCTGAACTTTGGTTTTAAGTTTATTCTCCAGAAAGCTAACCGTTTTTTTGCGAACAACATTCTGCACAGCCGGAACCTGGATCAATACAAAAACAAGCAGCACCAAAAAAATGATACTGCCTATAATCCACAAAAATATTTTTAAAACTAGAGTAGCGTTTTTGTTCAAAACCGTATATCCATTGGGTTATAAAAAAGCCCATTCCTCATTATAAGGTTAAAAACCATAAAAATGTTTTATGAAATTGACCTTGCCTTATAGTTAAAACAATTGGAATTTTTGTTATCAATTTGCTCCATTTAACGTTTAGCCTGGGGATTTAAACGCAAGGCCTTGAATCTACTTTATAAATTGCTTAACCTATTATGGAATAACGGCGGAACCTGCTAAAGAAAATGGAAGAAGACGGTCGTCAAAAAGGTTTATCCATCCTGGCATCCGGTTACGGAAGCAAAAAGGATAATACAAATTTATCTTGATAAGCTGACAAGAGTCTTATTTGACTCGAAAAAAACGCACTATGATCATTTGGGTTAACGGAAAATATGCTATTATAACACTGTATTAATATTACCTAATATTGTTTATCAAAACCGTTCCCGCATGTAAAATACTGTATATTTGATTTCATCTAAACGTTGTTTTTAATCTTGCACGAATATATCAGCATAATTGTTTTTTGAGCAGATGATTTATATTTCACTTTACCTGTAACATGTGCAGTATGTTATGGCATTGCCATTTAGTAACAGGGAACACGAAGAATGTCGAAAACGAATAAAGATAAAACGGTTATACTTTCCAAAAATCTCTTTCCAGTAGTAGGTATTGGCGCATCTGCCGGAGGATTAGAAGCTTTTAAAAAATTGGTTGGAGCTATTCCTGAAAATTCGGGAATGGCTTACATTCTGGTCCAGCATTTACATCCCGAATATGACAGCGCCTTGCCAGAAATTTTGCAAAAAATTACCAAGATTCCTGTTTTGGAGATCAGCGACAATGTTCATGTTGAACCGGATCATATCTATGTGATTCCTTCCAATAAAATGTTGGTGGCTTCTGACGGAATTTTGCAACTGAGCCCACGCTTGAATAAAGAGCGGATAAATTTACCTATCAATTTGTTCTTTTCATCTTTGGCAGCAGTGCATCAAAGTCATTCTATTGGTGTAATTCTATCCGGAACGGGCAAAGACGGCACCATTGGTTTCAGAGATATTAAAGACAATGGCGGGATTACTTTTGCCCAGGACGTTGCTTCTGCCTCCTATGATGGGATGCCTCAGAACGCTGTAGATGCAGATGTGGTAGACTTTATTCTTTCGCCTGAAAAAATTCCCGCAAAGTTGATTGAACTGCAGAAATCTTTCCAAATATCCTCCTTGGGCGATGATTCGGATCCAAAAGATAATCTAAATGAACATGTGTTTAGGCAAATACTGGCTTTGCTCAAGGTTAGAGTAAATGTTGATTTTGCATACTATAAACAAACAACTGTGCGCAGGCGCATTATCAGGCGGATGGTGATGTTAAGTTTAGAAAGCATTTCTGCTTATTTGGAGCATCTCAAAAAAGACAAAACAGAACTGGACATTTTATTTCACGATCTGCTGATACCGGTCACTTCCTTTTTCCGGGATACGCATGCTTTTGAAACGTTTTGCGAAACCATTTTACCAGATATTTTAAAAGATAAATCGAACAGCAACCCCGTGCGTATTTGGGTTACGGCCTGTTCTACCGGTCAGGAAGCGTATTCTATGGCTATCTGCCTTCACGAATTTTTAAGTTATAATATTTCGAATATAAAGGTTCAGATTTTCGCAACTGATATTTCTCTGAAATCCATAAATAAAGCTCGTACCGGCATTTATTCGAAAAGGGAATTAGAAGGAATTTCGGAAAACCGCTTACACCAATTCTTTAATAAAAAAGATGGCGATTACCAGGTTAAAAAAACGGTTCGCGACATGTGTGTTTTTGCCGAACACAACTTTTTAAAAGATCCGCCATTCGCTAGAATGGATCTGATCAGTTGCCGCAATGTCCTTATTTATTTCCAGCCCTTTCTGCAAAAAAAGGCATTCAACATGTTTCATTATGCATTAAAAGATAAAGGAACTTTATGGTTGGGGAAATCGGAATCAACAGGCAGTTCCTCAGAACTTTTTGTCCCTTTCGGGAAAAAAGATAAGTTTTACACTCGCAAATCCATTTCCAGCAGGTTAGTCAACTTATCAAACGAACGGCAAGAAACCGCATTAGGCGGCGATAGCTATGCTTTTAACCGAATTAACGTAAAAACAGAAGATTATCAAAAGGTTGCTGATGATATTTTGCTTTGCAATTATACACCGGTTGGTGTGGTAGTTAATGAGCAATCAGACATTGTCCAGTTTCGCGGGCTTACGGGCGAATTTTTAGAAGCTTCGCCTGGCAAAGCAAGCTTAAATGTGCTGAAAATGGCAAAAGAAGGTTTGGCGTTCGAACTGCGCAATGCTTTGCACAAAGCAAGAATTTCCAAAGAGCCAGTTGTTAAAGAAG
The DNA here is from genome assembly GCA_039934815.1 of Daejeonella sp. Taxonomy (GTDB): domain Bacteria; phylum Bacteroidota; class Bacteroidia; order Sphingobacteriales; family Sphingobacteriaceae; genus Daejeonella. Next base: position 16,518 of record JBDTLL010000013.1, read on the forward strand.
GTATCCCCATAGATAAGGGCAAGAAATTGGTAACTATAGAAGTTATCCCCTTGTTAAATATTATTGATTTGCATTTTTTGATCCTCTTTAAAGGGAGGCCAGCGGTCAGCAGTCAACAGTCAAGCTCTGGAAGTTTCGAACCTGCAGATAAAAAGGCAGACATTGCCAAAGATCTACGTATTAAGCAGCTTGAAAAAGAGCTGTCACGGGCCAGGGATGATATGCGCAGCATTACGGAGGAGCAGGAAGCGGCAAACGAAGAACTGCAAAGTGCCAACGAAGAATTGCTGAGTGGAAGCGAAGAACTGCAAAGTTTAAACGAAGAATTGGAGACTAGTAAAGAAGAATTACAGAGCTCGAACGAGGAGTTAGTTACTGTAAACCAAGAACTTTTTGAAACCAACGAACAGCTGCACCAAAACCGCAAATTTACCGAAACAACCATTTCTTCGCTGCACGAATCGTTATTAGTACTTGATAAAGATTATTGCGTAAAAAGTGCCAGCAGCTCTTTTTACAAAACTCATGACACAACCGAAGAAGAAACACTTGGAAAAAACATTTTTGAATTGCAGAATAACAGCTGGGATATTCCGGAACTGCGCAAAGGTTTGATAAATATTCAAAGGAATAAGGAAAAAGCTATTGAACTGGAAATTACACCAACGCTTCCTGTTGTAGGCGAAAGGGTAATCAGCATCAACCTGCGCATGGTAAACAGAGAAGATACAGGCGAATATCTGATTTTAATGGCTCTAGAAGATATTACTTCCAAGAGGAATGAAGAGAAGTTATTGGCCGAAAAAGCCGAAGGGGTTTTAGAAAACCGTCGGTTGCTTCACAGCTTTTTAACAACTGCGCCTGCGCTTTGTGCCATTTTGAGTGTGCCAGATTATGTCTTCGAATTTGCAAATACGTCTTATCTTCAATTTACCGGCCATAAAGATTTGGTTGGCAAAACGCTGAAAGATACGATGCCCGAACTGGAGGCTCAGGGGTTTTACAAATTGTTGGATGATGTTTATAAAACAGGCAAGCCATTTATCGGTAAAGAAATACCATTGACACTTAATACCGGAAATCCGAAAACACAACATACTTTTCTAAATTTTAGTTACCAGCTTTTTAAAAATTCTCAGGGCAAACCAGAAGGTATTTTTGTTTTTGCTTACGATGTAACTGAGCAGGTTATGGCTCGCAAAAAAATTGAAGACAGCGAAAAACGCTTCAGCAATATACTCCTCCACTCGCCAATGGGTACGGCAATTTTAAAAGGCCCGGAAATGATTATTGAAGTGGCCAATCCGGTGATTATGGATATGTGGGGTAAGGGAAACAGCGTAGCCGGCAAACGGTTGCTAGAGGTGCTGCCTGAAATAAAAGATCAAGGTGCTGAGGAAATATATAATGGTGTATACTTGGGCGGAAAGCCTTTCTATGGTTACGAAATGGAATTTTCATTGGTAGTGAATGACCTTTTGGAAATCTGTTTTTTCAATTTTATTTATCAGCCTTATACCGAAGTAGACGGAACTATTTCAGGTGTAACGATTCTTGCGACCGACGTGACCGAAGTAGTGAAAGTAAAAAGAGTAATTAAAAAAGCTCAGGAGGAATTTGCCGAGGAATTACAGAAACAGATAGATGAACGCATAAAGCTGGAGGTGCAAAAAAACAGATTCATTAGTATGGCTTCCCATGAATTAAAAACGCCGGTGACCAGCATAAAAGGATATACACAGGTTTTACAGCAGAAATTTAAGAAGGCAGGAAACATTGAAGCGGAGGCTTTCCTGGCAAAAATGGATAAGCAAATCAATAAACTAACTTCTTTAATAAACGACCTGCTGGATTCGACAAAAGTGACACAAGGCCAGCTGAAGTATAATGAAGAGCTTTTTAATTTTAATGATTTAGCCGACGAAATAGTAGATGAAATGCAGCAAACTACAAAAAGTCACACCATTGAATTAAACCTCGGCGACACAAAAATGATTTTGGGTGACCGCAACCGCATTGGACAAGTGATTATTAATATGCTATCAAATGCCATCAAATATTCACCAAGAGCCAATCAAATTATGGTTAGCACTTCAATAGAAAAAAGTAATTTGAAATTCAATGTTCAGGATTTTGGAATAGGAATATCCAAAGAAAGTCAGTTGAGTGTATTCGATCAATTTTTTAGAGTGAACGGCATATTGCAGGATACATTTGCAGGCCTGGGTTTGGGTTTATTTATTGCTTCAGAAATTGTTAAAAGACATAATGGACTAATGTCTGTTAAAAGCATAGAAGGAAAAGGTTCTACGTTTAGTTTTACTTTGCCTTTCGGAAAACAATTACATTAATATATTTTAGAGTTGTATGTCTGAAACGGGAAAATGGGTTTTGGTTGCTGATGATGATGAAGGAATACTGGATGTAATAAGTATTATACTTGAATCTGCCGGATACAAAGTTACTACAATCATCCGGGGCGAAGAAGTCCTGGAGATTAAAGAAGATTTGCCCGATCTGATTTTACTGGACATCTCAATGGCAGGAATAGATGGCAGAGATATTTGTAAGAAGTTGAAAAGTCAGGATTCGACTAAACATATTTCGATAATCATGATTTCAGCAAACAGGGATACTGAAGAAATATCAATACAGGCGGGTGCTGATTCTTTTATCTGTAAACCGTTTGATATGGATGATCTTTTGCAAAAGGTTGCAAAATATTGTTAGTAGTTAATTGTTCAACTTACTATGGACAGAGTTCTGGTTTTGCAGAATAATTTAATAGAGTTAACGCTGAAACTTGTACTAGAGAGGATCATTAATCCCAAACATAACGTTCATCATATTCTACAGCATATTTTTTCAAAAAGACCCTGTATTCCTCTTCAAATTTTTTTCTATGGTGTTCTTTCTGATTGTTGATGTAAGCAACTACTTTGTCTATCTCGGCTGGATTTACTGAGAATGCTCCATAGCTACCCTGCCAGTAAAGCTTGAAATAAGCATCATCTTTTGGTTTTATCCATTAGAAGAATTTTCACTTTCTTTCCACATCCTTCCTCCTCCTCTTAAAGATTAGTAAATTTGAGCTCTTCAAAATTTCCAACTAACAAGATACAATGCC
>JBDTLL010000014.1:0-19123 GCA_039934815.1 Daejeonella sp.
CCCGGTCGCCAACCATAGCCTGTGCAGTAACGGCAATAACCGGAACACCGGCGATAGCCTCAATATCCTTTATAGCCCGCATGGCCTCATAGCCGTCCATTTCGGGCATCATCATATCCATTAAAACCAATTTGATCTCATCGTCAGATTGCATAAGGTCCATTCCTTCTTTAGCGCTAACAGCGGATAAGCAGGTAAAACCTTTAGCTTTTAATACTGCCTTTAAAGCAAATATATTCCGGCTATCATCATCTATTATCAGAATTTTTTTATTCAAACACATTCAGAAAACAATTTGTATTTAATTTTATTTGTAGCCATCATAAAGCCAAACTCTTAAAAGCGACGTTAACTGATCAACATCAACAGGCTTAGAAATGTAGTCTGAAGCACCGGCTTTGATACATTTTTCCCGATCGCCCATCATTGCTTTTGCCGTTACCGCCATAACCGGAAGGTTTTTGAATTTCGGATTTTTTCTGATCTGAGCCGTAGATTCGTATCCATCCATTTCCGGCATCATCATATCCATCAATACAATATCGACCTCTCCGTTGTCTTCAAGCTGTTTTAACGCTTCCTTGCCATCTGTAGCAGAAATAACATTCATGCCATGTTTTTCAAGCGCCTTGGTAAGTGAGAATATATTCCGAACATCATCATCGGCAATTAAAACGGTTTTGCCCTGTAAAACCTGGTTTAATGCACCCAGATTTTTTTTATGAGCTAGGCCCTTATCGGCTTTATTGTCTTCCACAACGTGTAAAAATAATCCGACTTCGTCTAAAATACGCTGGTATGAATGCGCAGTTTTTACTACAATTGAATCTGCATATTGCTTTATTCTGCTTTCTTCTGCTCTGGATAAATTCTTTCCGGTAAAAATAATGATCGGTAAATTTTCCATTCCCGGAGTTTTCTTTACCATCTCCAGGGTTTCGTATGCATTCTGATCGGGTATACCCATGTCCAGAATCACACAATCAACATCATTTTGACTTAGTAAACTAATTCCGTCTGATACATTTTCACTTATCTCAGAATTTATATAAGAATTAGACAGATAGTAGCCAAGTGCTTTTGCATGCATTGGGTTCTCTTCAACAATTAAAACCTTTTTGGGATGTTTACTAAGCACCGTCTGGATTTTATTGAAAATTTGCTGCATCTGATCTATCGCCAGCGGTTTATTGATAAAATCAATAGCGCCTTTCATCAAACTCTCTTTTTTCATTTCCATGGATGACATAATATGCACCGGGATATGTTTGGTTTTCGGATTTGATTTTAATTCCTCCATCACCTGCCATCCGTCTTTAACCGGAAGCTGAATGTCGAGTAAAATAGCCTGCGGCTGATATTTTAAAGCAGTTGGCATTCCCATATCTCCACGAACAACGTTAATGCATTTAAAACCCTGCTGATGAGTGTAATTTTGTAATGCTTTTGCAAACGGAGTGTCGTCTTCAATAATTAAAATGACTTTATCGCCTTCGCGGATAGAATCCCTGTCGTCGGGTATGTCATCCGGTGTTACCGCGGCTATAAACCGTTCAATCTCTGGCTCTGGCTTCGCTTTTTCCCTTATAATTGGCGGTGTTACAAATTGTGCCGGCAGGTTTGTTCTTCCCGTTTCAATTGATAAAGGTTTAGATAAAGGAACGAGTATGGTAAACTCACTTCCTTCGCCCGGCACACTTTCCAGCCTGATTTCTCCTCCCAACAATTTAGCAAGTTCCCGGCTGATGGAAAGTCCTAAACCGGTTCCGCCAAATTTTCTTCTGGTAGAACCATCTGCCTGCTGAAATGCCTCAAATACCAATTGTTGCTTATCTTCAGAAATACCAATTCCGGTATCCTTCACGCTGATATGAACAAAACGTGAATTATCCGGATTCGAGAATTTCATTTGAATGGAACCTCTGGTGGTAAATTTAAGTGCGTTTGACAGTAGATTTTTGATGATCTGCTCTAAACGCATTTTGTCGGTAATGATCAGTTCCGGCGTAGAAGGGTCGATAATTACTTTCAACTCCAGATCTTTTTCCTTTACCAGCGGCTCAAATAAAGAGCGCATATCTCTAACAATTTCCTGAATGGGCAGGCTGATATATTCCAGATCCATTTTACCGGCTTCTATCTTAGAAAGGTCCAGAATTTCGTCTATCAGACTTAATAAACCCTGTCCGGCGCTCTGGATTACTTCCGCATATTCTACCTGTTCTGTATCCAGTACTTCACTTTCAGACATTAATCGCGAAAGCAGAAGAATGGAATTTAAAGGTGTGCGCAGTTCATGCGACATGTTGGCCAAAAACTCCGATTTATATTTGGTACTTATTTCTAATTCTTCAGCTTTTTGCTGGATGTCCAGATTACGTTCTACAATGATTTGATTTTTCTCTTCAAGTAAACGGCTTCTTTCTTCAAGTTCCTGATTACTTTGCATCAACTCTTCCTGCTGAACTTTTAATTCCTCTTCTGAAGCCTGTATTTTTTGAGTTTGAGCTTCCAGTTCTGAATTCAGATTTTCAAGTTCGCTATGTTGCGCCTGCAATTCTTCAGATTGTGCCTGCGTTTCCTCTAATAATTCCTGCTGCTTTCTACGAACAATTGCACCACTTATCGCAATTCCGATATTGTGTACGCCAATTTTTAAAAACTCCTGAACATTGTCTGAAAACTTGTGGATAGAAGCCAGTTCTATAACTCCTTTTAATTTTTGGGCGTTAAATACCGGAATGGCTAAAATATTTTTAGGTTTAATACTCCCGGTGGCAAAATTGATCGACAAATCTTCATCAGAAATATCTGAAATAATTAACTGGTGACCGCTTGATGCGCTTTGACCAACCAATCCTTCACCCATTTTAATGTATTGAGTATTGTTGTTTGCCGTGAATGCGTACCCGCTTTGAAATTTCAACTCCTCATCGGTATGTTTGAGGTAAAATACCGCAGCCTGACTCTGGGTATATTCGGCCACAAAATTGATCATTTCCGCCGTCAGAACGTCAAGGTCTTTATCGCCAACCATGGTGTGGTTTAGCTGAGCGATACCCGATTGTAACCATTCATTCTCGCTTAATTTTTCAAAAGATGCGTGAAGCGACGTGGCCATTTTATCTAAGGAAACTGCAAGGCTACCCAAATCATCTTTTTCACTAGCGTTTATACGGATGTTATAATTGCCGTTTGAAATATCTTCAGCAAGAGATTTAATGATATCTATCCGTTTAGTTATTTCCTGTTCTTTCTCAATTAACTCGGTTTGTAATTTGCCTTTCTCTCTAAAATCTCGTGTAACTTTTAAATAAAAGAAAATGGTAATTATTATTGATGCCAAAGCAGCGAAAAGAATCAAAAAAGGAATATAAGTGGCAAAACTTTCCAGCTCATCAGTTTTCTGCTTAAGTTCAGTTTCTTCAAGAAACTTCATTTTCAGAACCAGGTCTCTTGAGCCGTCCATCAAATCTTTTCCGGTTTCCAGTGCAGTTACTGGAATTTCCTGACCTGAATCCTTTTTTTCAATGACAAAAGTTAAATAAGCTATTCTTTTTTGAACCATTTTGCTAAGCGAGTCTGCGTAAGCAACTTGCTGGGCGTTATCACTTATCAAAAGTTTGATCTGCTCAATATTTTTTCTGGTCCTTTCGGATGCTCCGTTAAAAGGCTCCAGAAATTTTTTCTCATTACTCAGTAGATAGCCTCGCTGTCCGGTTTCCGCATCTTTAAGCGTGGAAATAATGTCTTCTAATTCTTTTAAAATTTCGTTAGTGTGATTTACCGCCTGACCACTTTTTATAAGATTTTGAATACTTATAAATGAAGCAGCAGAACTCACAATTAGCAGCAGTAGAGATAAACCAAAGCCAATTTGCAGATTACGAATAACAGATAATTTCATGAAAGTTGATGAATGCTGGTAACTGAATAATTTATATTTCTTTTTCTGACCCGTTCACAGGAATGCTGAAGAAAAACTCTGAGCCTTTATTTACTTCACTTTTTACGCCATAACTGCCGTGATGCCGTTTAATAATTTCTGAACTGATAAAAAGTCCTATACCTAATCCCTGAAATTTTGTAGATGTTTTTTCAACGCGGTAAAATTTATCAAACAAATGTTCCTGGGTTTCTTTTGAAATGCCAATACCGTAATCTTTCACTTTCGTAATAACTGTTTCGTTCGGTCCTTCAGAAACTATTACATCAATTTGCTGGCAATCGGGAGAGTATTTAACGGCATTTGTTAAAAAATTAATCAAAACCTGTTCAAGTCTCATCTCATCACCAAAAACTTTTGTTTCAAAATTATTTTGGAGAGAAATATTGCAATCATGAGTTTGCTGGATGGTTTCAATCACGTTTAAAACCATATTAGAAAATTCAAAAGGCTGTTTGTTAAATTCAATTTGGCCGTTATCAATTTTAGAAAGATCCAGAAGGTCATTTACCAAACTCTGAAGTTTGCCTAACTGCAGATTGGTTCGATCGAGGTAATTGTTGATTATGGGTTCGCCCTGTTTATTTAAAAATCGCTCTAATAACTGAACATATCCTTTAATGCTTGTTAGCGGAGTTTTTAATTCATGACTGGCAATACTTATAAATTCGTTCTTCTTATTTTCAGCAGCTTTCCTTGTCTCAATTTCTTCACGCAGAATTTCCTGAGTAAGCTTTAACTCTTTTTTTTGCTCGTAAAGCTTATAAAATGTCTTGACTTTAAGCAGCAAAATATCTGCATCAAAAGGTTTTGTTACATAGTCTATACCGCCGTATTCATAACCTTTAGTTATAAATTTCTTATCGGTATTAACCGCAGATAAAAAAATAATAGGAATATCTTTTGTTTTACTGTAGCCAGAGATGGTTTCTGCAACTTCAAATCCATCCATTCCGGGCATTTGCACATCCAGAATAATCAGGAAATAACTGTTTTTGAGTACTTTTTTTAAGGCTTCTTCTCCCGAGAGGGCGGTGTCAACTACAAAATTATGAAGTTCCAGTATTTTTTTTAATGAAAATATATTTTCAGGAATATCATCAACTATTAAAATCATTTCGGGAGAATCGTAATTAAATAAACGGTATGGGTAGAGAAACTAACATCCGGTAAACATAAAAAAATTTAAAATGGATGCACAATAAAAATGCCACCAATGCATGCAAATCAGTTTGATTTTTTAGTCTGATAAGATTTTAAATTGTGAGAATATACTTCGCCTAAATCAATTTTATACCTTTGAATCAACTATATCTATTGAAATGAAAATAGCAATTAATGGATTTGGCCGCATTGGCCGCATAACTTTAAGAACTTTATTACAAAAGCCGGGAATAGAAGTGCTGGCAGTTAATGATTTAAGCAATACAGCTACGCTTGCCCATTTATTTAAATATGATTCTGTTCATCGTGGGTTTAAAGGAACAATTAGTCATGATGAAAATCATCTGATTATCAATGGACGTAAAATTCGGGTTTTTTCTGAAGCTGATCCCGGCAAATTGCCTTGGTCAGCCCTGGGCATCGACCTGGTAATTGAATCAACAGGGCGGTTTCTTACATCAGAAAAGGCTTCCTTACATTTGCAGGCCGGCGCAAAACAAGTTTTAATTTCTGCTCCATCTCCTGATAAGGAAATTCCTACAGTAGTTTTAGGAGTTAACGATTCCGAAATAGATCTGAATGCAAGTATTTTATCAAATGCTTCCTGCACCACAAATAATGTGGCGCCAATGGTTAAAGTATTGGATGATAATTGGGGAATTGTGGATGGATACATCACAACTATCCATTCTATGACTGGCGACCAGAATTTACATGACGCTCCGCATAAAGATTTGAGACGTGCCCGGGCTGCTTCCGCATCCATAATTCCCACTACAACCGGAGCAGCGAAAGCTATAACCAGCATTTTTCCTCACCTTGACGGGAAATTAGGCGGTGCCGGAATTCGGGTTCCTGTGTTAAATGGATCGCTAACTGATTTTACGTGTATTTTGAAAAAACAGCCCACAGTAGAAGAAATCAATAATGCATTTCGTTCTGCCTCCGAAGGTTATTTGCATAAAATATTAGAATACACTGCCGATCCGATTGTTTCAGTTGATATTTTAGAAAATACGCATTCATGTATTTTCGATTCGCTTTTAACGTCAATTGTGGGCGGCCTTGTTAAAGTGGTGGGCTGGTACGATAACGAATATGGATATTCAAGCCGGCTTGCTGATTTAGCCGAACGCATTTATATTCAGAAAATGCTCGCTTTGGCAAAATTGCAAAAAGCTTGATAAAATATGGTAAAATTTGTTGTCACCGCCGATGTTTTGCCTTTGCGAAATATTGTTTTAAGAGATAATAAAGGCATTGAATTCTGTCATTTTGATGGGGATAACGATCCGGCAACTTTTCATCTGGCAAAAGAAAAAGATGGAATCATTTATTCTGTAGCTTCTTTTCATGATGTAAATCATCCGGAAATTAACGGAAAAGGATGGCAGTTGCGAGGGATGGCAACCCTGCCGGAATTTCAGGGAAAAGGCGCCGGCAAGGCTATTGTTAAATTTGCAGCCGAACATTTAAAGGAACTGAACGTTGATTATATCTGGTGCAACGCCCGTAAAAATGCTTTGCCTTTTTATCTTTCTTGCGGATTTGAAATTATTTCTCAGGAATTCCAGATTGAAGGGATTGGTCCGCATTATCAGATGCGCTTAAAAATTTAATTAAATTCCGGAAATCCCCGCAAAGGGCTTCTAAACATAACAAACAGATATTTTTCACCTCTTTAGATTTATATGAAAACGATTGATTATTTTAATTTTTCAGGGAAAAAGGCGTTGATACGGGTAGATTTCAATGTGCCATTAGATGATCAGTTCAATATTACTGATGATAACCGGATACAAGGTGCAATGCCTACCATAATAAAGATTTTGAAAGATGGCGGAAGCGTTATTTTAATGTCGCATTTAGGCCGTCCCAAAAATGGACCTGAGGAAAAATTTTCTTTAAAACATCTGGTAGATTATTTATCCACTCAATTGAACAGAACCGTTCAGTTTGCTGATGATTGCATTGGCGAAGAAGCAAAACAAAAAGCGGCTGAATTAAAAAGTGGCGAAGTGCTGCTACTGGAAAATCTTCGCTTCCATAAAGAAGAAGAAAAAGGTGATCAGGCTTTCGCCGAAAAGTTATCTAAACTTGGCGATGTGTACGTAAATGACGCTTTTGGAACAGCACACCGGGCGCATGCGTCAACATCTGTAATTGCTCAATTTTTTCCGGATGCAAAATATTTTGGTTACCTGATGGCCGGTGAACTGAAAAATGCAGAGAAAATATTGAACAACGCTGAGAAGCCTTTCACGGCCATTATGGGCGGCGCTAAAGTTTCAGATAAAATCGAGCTGATTGAACAGTTATTGTCTAAAGTCGATAATCTGATCATCGGCGGTGGAATGGCATACACTTTCGCAAAGGCACAGGGTGGAAATATTGGGAAGTCTTTAGTTGAAGAAGATAAGCTGGATCTGGCTAAAAGCTTGATTGAGAAAGCAAAAGCCAGGAAAGTAAATTTGGTACTTCCCGTTGATTCAATTATTGCGGATGCATTTTCAAATGATGCAAATACAGAAATAGCGCAGAATAAATCCATAAAAAATGACTGGATGGGACTCGATATTGGTCCGGAATCAATCAAGACATTTTCAGATATAATTGAAAAATCCAAAACCATTTTATGGAACGGTCCCATGGGAGTTTTTGAAATGGAAAAATTTGAAAAAGGAACAAAAGCCATAGCCGAAGCGGTTGTTAAAGCCACCCAAAATGGAGCTTTTTCATTGATTGGTGGCGGCGATTCTGCCGCGGCGGTATCTAAATTTGGTTTTGAAGATGAAGTGAGTTATGTTTCAACCGGTGGAGGAGCTTTACTGGAGTATATGGAAGGTAAAGAACTGCCTGGTGTGAAGGCGATTAATGAAGAATAATTCAGAGTCTGAAATTAATTAAACGTTCAATTTTCTAAAGATGTCCCACACTTCCAAAGTGTGGGACATCTATTTTAAGATGATAATTATAAGGCAAGAAATATTTGAAATTGGAAGGTTAAGTTCTAAGATGTCCCCCACTTCCAAAGTGTGGAATATCTATTGTTAGATGATATTATAACCCAAGAAACATTTGAAATAAGAACTTAAACTTCTAAGATGTCCCCCACTTCCAAAGTGTGGGACATCTATTTTAAGATAATATTATAACCCAAGAAACACTTGAAATTGGAAGGTAAAGTTCTAAGATGTCCCACACTTCCAAAGTGTGGGACATCTGTTTTAAGTTGAAATTATAAGCCCAAAAACATTTAATATGGGATGAAATCCCATATTAAAACTTGTGGAAAACTTTTGTGGGGCATAGTGGGAAAAAGTGGTAGAAATTTCTACTTTTACTTTACATAAAAGGTAAAACCACTGTATGTCCCATTTTTTAGGAGAATTTGATTGCAAACTTGACGCTAAAGGGCGGATGGTAATTCCATCCAATCTGAAGAAACAGCTTCCCGAAGCTGAGCGTGAAGGACTTGTGGTTAATCGTGGCTTCGAAAAAAATTTAGTGGTTTACACTAAGCAGGAGTGGAACAGAATTACTGAAGAGCTAAGCAAGCTGAATCAGTATGAAGCAAAAAACCGCGAATTCATCCGATACTTCAATCGCGGTGCGACCGAATTAACCTTAGATGCAGCCAACCGGGTAAATCTTCCAAAGAGTTTATTGGATTATGCGGGCATCAAGTCTGAAGTTTCCCTTTTGTGTCTTTTTAATAAAATTGAGATCTGGTCTAAAGAATCTTACGAAACGCATTTGGATACGGAACCGGCAAATTTTGCCAGTCTTGCCGAAGAAGTGATGGGTAACGCAGGAAGGAGGACAGATGTCTGAATATCATCAGCCCGTTATGTTGCAGGAGTGCATTGAAGGTTTAAATATCAAACCGGATGGCGTTTATGTAGATGTGACTTTTGGTGGCGGTGGTCACTCCAAAGAAATTTTAAAAAATTTAAATAAAAATGGTCGTCTGCTTGCCTTTGATCAGGACGCAGACGCTCAGAAGAATTTACCAAATGATGATCGATTAACCTTTATTGATCAGAACTTCCGCTATTTAAAAAATAACTGCCGCCTACAGGGAGCCATGCCTGTAGACGGTATTCTGGCTGATCTTGGTGTCTCATCACACCAGTTTGATCAGCCAGAACGGGGGTTCTCTATTCGCTTTGACGCCGATTTGGACATGCGGATGGATCAGTCTACCAATCTGACAGCCAAAGAAGTTATTAATACTTACAGCGAAGAGAAATTGCATAAGATCTTTGGTATTTACGGAGAAATCAAAAATGCAAAATCGCTGGCGAAGGAAATTGTAACCGTACGATTAAACGGGCCGATTGACACTGTTGCTGATTTAAAACTCGCTTTGCTAAAACTGATCCCCAAAGGAAAAGAGAATAAATATTTAGCGCAGGTTTTTCAGGCTTTACGGATTGAGGTTAACCAGGAACTGGAAGCTTTACAGGAATTTTTGGAGCAAACAGTGGAGGTTTTAAAGCCAGGCGGACGATTGGTAGTTATGTCTTACCATTCGCTGGAAGACAGATTGGTTAAAAATTTCATTTCTAAAGGGAAATTTAAAGGTGAAGTTGAAAAAGATTTTTTTGGTAATCAATTAAAGCCATTGGTAGCGGTAACACGCAAAGCGGTTACAGCTACAGAAGATGAAATAAAATTGAATAACAGGGCACGCAGTGCAAAGCTTAGAATCGCGGAAAGAAAATGAGCAATCATTTCAAACATAGGGTAGATAGGGAAGAAGCCGAGCAGGAAGTTCAGCCGGAAAAGGTAGAGAAAGCTGAACTTCCGCGAAGCTTCATGAGACAGTTCTTTAAAGAAGGTGTAATATCAAAAGAGGCGGCCACAGATATGTTGCCTTTTATTATTTACATGTCTTTTCTGGCCATGATCTACATTGGTAACAGGCATTTTGCCGAAAACAACATTCGTGATATTGATAAGTTAAATAAAGAAGTTAAAGAATTAAGCTGGGAATTTAAGTCAGTAAAAGCAGATTTAATGCTTAAAAGCACCCAGACAGAAGTTGCCCGGATGGTGGATACGTTGGGTTTGAAAGAACCTGTTTCGCCGCCCATAAAAATTGTAGTTGCAAACGATGAATATTAGAACCGACATATTAATGCGTGTGTACATAGCCTTCGGGTTAATTGTGCTGCTTGCATTTGCGGTTTTATTTAAGCTTTTTCATGTGCAGATTGTACAGGGAGATAAATGGAAAGCCATGGCCGACAGTTTATCAACCCGTTTTGTAAATGTGGAAGCCGCCCGGGGTAATATTTACTCCGTAGACGGAAGTTTACTGGCCACTTCAATTCCGGAATACGAGTTGAGAATGGATATGCTTGCCGGTGGAATTGCCAAAGACGAAGTTTTTAATGAAAAAGTAGATTCACTCGCAAATAAGCTTTCTTCTTTTTTTGGCGATAAAAGTTCACGTCAGTATGCACGTATTCTGCGGGATGCCCGTCGCGATAGCTCCAGATATGTATTGTTAAAAAGAAGTGTTTCTTACACTGATTTAAAGAAGATACGCAAGTTTCCATTGTTCAACATTGGAAAATATACCGGCGGATTAATTGCCGTTCAGCAGAATAAACGCATATTTCCTTTTAAAACTTTAGCTGCCAGAACAATTGGATATAAAAATGAAAACGTTCAGCCGGTAGGTTTAGAAGGCGCTTACGGAGATTATATTGATGGTGAAAGCGGGAAACGCCTGATGCAGCGAATTGCGGGTGGTGTTTGGATGCCGGTGAATGAAGATATAGAAATTGCGCCAAAAGATGGAGCGGATATCATCTCTACCATCGATATCAACATGCAGGATCTGGCTCAGCGGGCTTTAGAAAAGCAAATGATTGAGAGCAATGCAGATCACGGTTGTGTGATTTTGATGGAGGTTGCAACCGGTGAGATTCGTGCCATTGCAAACTTCTCCAGAGTTTCTGAAGGAATATACAAGGAGAAATTTAATTATGCCATCGCAGGAAATCAGGATCCGGGTTCTACTTTCAAAGTAGCCTCATACATGGCAATGCTTGAGGATAATAAAATTGATACAAATACCATGGTAAATACCGGATATTATAAAATTCCGGGTCACATGATTAAAGATTCACACGGAAGTATTGGCGTTGTTACGGTTAAAAAAGCTTTTGAAGAATCTTCGAATGCAGCGGTTGCTCAACTGATTGATCGCAGTTATCATGATGATCAGTCAAAATTTACAGATCATTTGTACGAATGGGGTTTAAATGAGAAAATGGGTTTGCAAATTCCCGGAGAAGCAACACCGGTAGTTAAAAACCCAAACAATAAAAGCTGGAATAAAAACATGACTTTGCCGCAGATGGCTTATGGTTATGAAATGCAGTTAACGCCGTTAAAAATGCTTTCATTTTATAATGCTATCGCGAATAATGGCAAATATGTAAGTCCTATTTTTGTAAAAGAAATTCGCAAACTGGGCAATACAATAGAGCAGTTTAAAGCTCGTGTAATTAATGAAAAAATTTGTTCTGATAAAACTCTTTCTAAAATGCAGGCCATGCTGGAAGGTGTAATTACAGAAGGAACCGGACGAGGAAATATTTACAATCCACTATACAGAATTGCCGGTAAAACCGGAACGGCTCAGGTTGCTGATGCTAATAAAGGATACAGAGCTAAAAAGCAATACCAATCTTCTTTCTGCGGATATTTTCCGGCAGACAATCCAAAATATTCATTAATCGTGGTTATTAACGATCCGAAAAATGGTTATTACGGTGCAGCGGTTGCAGGTCCGCCATTCCGCGAAATTGCCGACCGTGTTTATGCGAGCGATACGCAAATGTATAATTCTTTACAGGATGAAAAATTAGCTGTTACTGTTCCTTCAAAGCCGGTTGTAAAAGGTGGAAAGAAAAAGCCAACTATTAAAGTGATGAATGCTTTCAATGTAAAACCAACCGTTTCTACTGCAGGTGATTATATGATGGCTTCTGATTCTGATGCAACTGTTGGACAAAAGCCAATATCGGTAATAGAAGGCACCGTGCCGGATGTTCTGGGTATGGGTTTAAAAGACGCTCTTTATTTAGTTGGAAATTCCGGCCTGAAAGTACATATAAAAGGAAGCGGAAAAGTTGCAAAACAATCGTTAGAGGCGGGCGCACGTATTGCAAAAGGTGCTTATATATTATTGGAACTTGAATAATGAAATTGTTAAAAGACATATTATATAAAGTTGCTCTGCAGAAAGTGGTTGGCTCCACAGATGTAGAGATTAGCGAACTTTGTTTTGATTCCCGTAAGGTAAAACCGGGCTGTATATTTTTCGCCATAAGCGGAACGTCTTCAGACGGGCATATATTTATTCAGCAGGCAATAAATGACGGCGCAAAAGTTATTGTTTGCGAAGAATTGCCGCAATCAACTTCTAATGAAATAACCTACGTTGTTGTGGAAGATTCTGCCGCAGCTTTAGGTTTAATGGCCGCTAACTTCTACGATCATCCTTCATTAAAATTAAAGCTTGTTGGCGTTACCGGTACAAACGGTAAAACCACAGTCGCAACCTTATTATATCAGTTGTTTTTAGAACTGGGATTTAAGGTTGGTTTACTTTCAACAGTTCAGAATTACATCAATACCACAATAGTTCCCGCAACGCACACCACGCCGGATCCATTAGCGCTTAATACTTTATTAAGTGAAATGGTTGCCGCCGGATGCGATTACTGCTTTATGGAAGTTAGCTCGCACGCGGTTGCTCAACAAAGAATTAAAGGTTTGCAGTTTACAGGCGGCGTTTTTACTAACCTGACACATGATCACCTTGATTTCCATTTAACGTTTGATTCTTATCTAAAAGCGAAAAAGGAATTTTTTGATGGATTAGATAAATCATCATTTGCGCTGGTAAATGTGGACGATAAGAACGGCAGGGTAATGGTTCAGAATTCGAAAGCGCATTTAAAGACTTATGGTCTGAAAAATATGGCAGATTTTAAAGCCAGACTTATTGAAAACCATTTCAGCGGTTTACTTCTGAATATTGATGATCAGGAAGTTTGGTTTAAAATGGTTGGCGCTTTCAACGCGTATAATTTGTTAGCAGCTTACGGCACAGCATTACTTCTTGATCAGGATAAAAACAAAGTTTTAACCGTATTAAGCCGTTTGAGTGGTGCAGAAGGTCGCTTTGATTATATAAAATCTCCTAACGGGATTATTGGCATCGTTGATTATGCACATACACCGGATGCTGTTCAGAATGTATTAAGCACCATTCAGGATATACGCCAGGGAAATGAGCAGGTAATTAGTGTAATTGGTTGCGGTGGCGACCGTGATAAATCCAAACGCCCAATTATGGCACAGGTTGCCTGCGACTGGAGTGATAAAGTGATTTTAACGTCAGATAATCCGCGAAGCGAAAGCCCTGAGGCCATTATTGCTGATATGGAAAAAGGCGTTATGCCTACCAATAAGCGCAAAGCATTATCAATTACCGATAGAAAAGAAGCAATCCGCACGGCCTGTCATTTAGCCAGACCCGGAGATATTATTCTGGTTGCCGGCAAAGGGCATGAAAAATATCAGGATATAAAAGGTGTAAAATATCCTTTTGATGATAAACAAATATTGACTGAACTTTTAAACCTAATGAGCTAATGCTGTATTACTTGTTTACATATCTGGATCAGCACTATGATTTCCCCGGAGCCGGTGTATTTCAATACATCTCTTTCCGTACAGGGATGTCTGTTATTTTATCGCTGATTTTAACTACTGTTTATGGAAACAGGTTAATCACCATTTTAAGAGCGAAACAGGTTGGAGAAACCGTACGAAATCTGGGTTTAGAAGGTCAGATGCAAAAGCAGGGAACGCCTACAATGGGTGGTTTAATAATCTTGCTCGGTATTTTGGTTCCAACTTTATTATTCGCCAAGCTTGAAAATATCTACATCATTTTAATGCTGGTAACTACCGTTTGGATGGGAGTTATTGGTTTTATTGATGATTACATCAAAGTCTTCAAAAAAGACAAAGAAGGTCTGGCAGGTCGTTTTAAAATAATGGGCCAGGTTGGTTTGGCTTTAATTATTGGCTGGACGATGTATTTTCATCCGGATATTGTGGTCCGTCAGCAGGTGGCAACACCGACAGAAAATGCGGCAAAAGTAGAAATGCATAAACGTGGAAATACAACCTATTACACTCAGGATGTAAAATCTACCATGACCAACGTTCCGTTTTATAAAAACAATGAATTTGACTACGCCAAAGTGCTTACCGTTTTCGGCGACCAATATGAGAAGTATTCATTAATGGTATTTCTGCTGTTTGTTATTGTAATTATTACCGCAGTATCAAACGGGGCCAACATGACCGATGGAATTGATGGCCTGGCAACCGGAACTTCTGCCATTATAGGAATTACGTTGGCAATTTTAGCCTACGTTTCGGGTAACACCATTTTTGCGGATTATCTCAATATAATTTACATCCCAAATTCGGGAGAGCTGGTAGTTTTTGCCGGCGCTTTTGTAGGCGCTTGCGTGGGTTTCCTTTGGTACAATTCTTTTCCTGCTCAGGTTTTTATGGGCGATACCGGAAGTTTGGCCATTGGCGGAATCATAGCTGCTTTTGCGGTAATGATTCGCAAAGAATTATTGATCCCTGTTTTATGCGGCATTTTCCTGATCGAAAACCTGTCTGTAATTATGCAGGTTTCATTTTTCAAATTCACCAAAAGAAAATACGGCGAGGGTAGAAGAATATTTTTGATGGCGCCTTTGCATCATCATTATCAGAAAAAGGGTTACCACGAATCTAAGATCGTAACCCGCTTCTGGATCATCGGCATTATGCTGGCAATTTTAACTATTGTAACGCTGAAATTAAGATAATGGACAGCAACAAATACATAGTGGTTTTAGGTGCCGGCGAAAGCGGAGTTGGCGCAGCTATGCTTGCCCAAAAGCAAGGCTATGATGTATTTGTTTCTGATGCCGGAAAAATTGCTGATAAATATAAATCAGAGTTAAAACGCCTGAATATTGATTTTGAAGAAAGTCAGCATACAGAAGAGAAAATTTTAGCCGCTACAGAAGTTGTAAAAAGTCCGGGCATTCCGGCGAAAGCCGAAATAGTTAAAAAACTGGAGCAAAAAGGAATTCCTGTTTTATCTGAAATTGAATTTGCCGGAAGATACAGTAACGCGAAAATGATTTGCATTACAGGTTCAAACGGGAAATCTACCACGACCATGCTTACTTATCATATCCTTAAAAATGAAGGATTGAATGTAGGATTAGCAGGTAACATAGGTAAAAGTTTTGCGGCGCAGGTTGCAACAGAAAACTTCGATTATTATGTGTTAGAGATCAGCAGTTTTATGCTGGATAACATGTACAATTTCAAGGCAGATATCGCGGTGCTTTTAAACATTACGCCAGATCATCTGGACCGCTACGAATACAAAATGGAGAATTACCGGAATTCAAAATTCCGCATCATTCAGAATCAAACAGAAGATAATGTTTTTATCTATTGTGCTGACGATGAAGAAACAATAACAGGATTAAAAGATCACGAAATTAAGGCAGTTAGCTATCCTTTTTCTATCACGAAAGTGATAAAAACTGGGGCCTGCTTACAAGAAAACAATATTCACATAGATATTAACCGAACAAATCAACAACCATTAACCATGTCGATAACAGATTTAGCACTACAGGGCAAACACAACATTTACAATTCAATGGCCTCGGGAATTGTGGCCAAAGTGCTTGAGTTGCGCAACGAAAGTATCCGCGAAAGCATGGGTAACTTCAGAAACATTGAGCACAGGCTGGAGCACGTTGCAAAGATTTCGGGAATTGATTTTATCAACGACTCGAAAGCAACGAACGTGAATTCTACCTGGTATGCTTTAGAAAGTATGCCTGCAAAAGTGGTTTTAATTTTAGGCGGTGTTGATAAAGGCAACGATTACAACATGCTGAAAGATCTGGTTAAAAACAAAGTGAAAAGCATTGTTTGTCTGGGAAAAGATAACAGCCGTATTCATGATGCTTTTGAAGACGATGTGGATGTGATTGTAAATACTGCAACGGCGCAGGAAGCGGTTCAGATTGCTTATCATCTGGCTAAAAAAGGCGATACAGTTTTACTTTCTCCGGCTTGCGCCAGTTTTGATCTGTTTAAAAATTATGAAGATCGTGGTGATCAGTTTAAGCAGGCGGTAAAAGAATTATAAGATTTAATTTTTCCCTTTTGGGGAAGATAGAAAAGTAGAAATGGAAAGAATATTCAGTAAAACTAAAGGCGACCGTTGGATCTGGCTCATTGTGATCCTGCTTTCCATATGGTCTTTGCTGGCGGTTTACAGTGCAACCGGAACCATTGCCTACAAGCAGGGCGTTGGAAGCGAACAATTTCTTATCAAGCATTTGGTAATGATTGTTGGCGGACTTGCATTGATGTATTTTTCTCATTTGCTGGATTACCGTTATTATGCAGGTATTTCCAAAATTTTAATGGTAATTACGGTTCCCTTGTTGCTTTATACCTTACTTTTTGGTACGCATGTAAATGATGCCAGCAGATGGGTAACCATTCCGGTTATTAACCAAACCTTTCAAACTTCCGATTTAGCTAAACTGGCGCTGATTACTTTTTTAGCCAGAACTTTAACGAAGAAGCAGGAAAATATTAAGGATGTAAAAAAGGCCTTTTTGCCAATTATGGGTTCCGTTTGCGGGATTTTTGTGTTGATTGCCCTGGCAAATTTATCCACCGCGTTAATGTTGTTTGGTGTAAGTATTTTATTGCTGATTATGGGCCGTATCAGTATAAAACAAATTTCTTTGGTTTGCCTTGGCGGATTAATCCTTTTAACGGGAGTAATGCTTTTAGGTCCGAGACGCAAGACGTACATTTCCCGGATTGAAACATTTATGCATCCTGAAAAGGCAGATCCGGATAAAGCATTTCAATCAAATCATTCTAAAATCGCGATAGCAACCGGTGGAGTTTTTGGCAAAGGACCGGGAAACAGTACACAGCGAAATTTTCTGCCGCATCCATATTCAGATTTTGTATTTGCATTAATTATAGAAGAATGGGGTTTGGTTGGGGGAGTTTTCCTGGTATTTCTGTACCTCCTGTTTCTGTATCGATGTGTGCTGATTGTAACGCAAAGTCCCAAAGCATTTGGTGCTTTGCTGGCCGCCGGATTGAGTTTTAGTTTAACAATACAGGCATTTGCAAATATGGCCGTGGCAGTAGGTTTGGGTCCGGTAACGGGTGTTCCTTTACCATTGGTAAGTATGGGTGGAACCTCAATTTTGTTCACCAGTATTGCATTTGGAATTATTTTAAGCGTAAGTCGCGATAACGATGAAAAGAAAGAAAAACAAATAAAGGATAACGAAAAAGTAGTAGTTGGCGAGATTTCTGTGACAGCATAGATATGAATAGAGCATTGAGAGTTATTATTAGTGGTGGTGGTACCGGCGGACATATTTTTCCGGCGGTGGCAATTGCTAATGCGCTAAAGAGAATCGATCCGGATACAGAAATTTTATTTGTTGGCGCCAATGGCCGTATGGAAATGGAAAAAGTTCCGGCTGCGGGTTACCAGATTTTAGGTTTAGATATACAGGGTTTTCAGCGTAATTCTCTTTTTAAAAATGTGTTGTTACCTGTAAAGCTTTTCAAAAGTATATTAAAAGCTCGTGCCATTATAAAAGATTTTAAACCTGATGTCGCAGTTGGTGTTGGAGGTTATGCTTCCGGTCCTTTATTGTACGCGGCCAGCCAAATGGGAATTCCTTATTTAATTCAGGAACAAAACTCTTTTGCCGGTATTACCAATAAATGGCTTGGAAAAAAAGCAGAGAAAATTTGCGTTGCATTTGATGGAATGGACAAATTTTTTCCGGCAGAAAAGATCATTAAAACTGGTAATCCAATACGTAAAGAATCGGTTGATATTGAAAATAAACGTTTCGCTGCGGCGGAATTACTGAGCCTGTCTCCGCATAAGAAAACCATTTTAGTTACAGGTGGAAGTTTAGGCGCCGGAACGTTAAACAAGAGCATGCTTGCCGGTATCGATAAAATTATTTCGGCTGATGTTCAGCTGATCTGGCAAACCGGAAAATTCTATTATAAAATTATAAAAGAGCAAATGGAAGGTCGCGGAAGCGAAAATATTCGGGTGCTTGAATTTTTATATAAAATGGAATTGGCTTATGCAGCTTCGGATGTAATTATTTCGCGTGCGGGTGCAGGTACAATTGCCGAGTTATGTGTGATCAAAAAGCCGGTCATTCTGGTTCCTTCGCCAAATGTGGCCGAAGATCATCAGACAAAAAATGCAATGGCTTTGGTGCAAAATTCTGCGGCAATTTTAGTTGCTGATACGGTTGCAGAAAGAGAATTGGTTGGCATTGCGTTAAGTCTTGTTAACAATGCGGAAAAATGTAAGGAGCTAAGTGAGAATATTGGAAAACTTGCTTTGGCTGATGCTGATGAGGTTATTGCAAATGAAGTTAGACGAATCGCGAAAGCGGAAAAGCTGGTAAATTAATATGGAACTGGAAAATATCAAAAGTGTTTATTTAATTGGCATCGGAGGCATCGGAATGAGCGGCCTTGCCCGTTATTTTAAGAAACGCGGTTGCGATGTTTTTGGCTATGATAAAACCCAGACTGCTTTAACTTCTGCATTGATCGAAGAAGGAATTGAAGTATCGTTTAAAGATGAGCTTTCAGAAATTCCTGCCATTTTTAATCAACCCGACCAAAATACGTTAATCATTTTTACACCTGCAATTCCCAAGGATTCTGAAATCTTAAATCACTTCCATGACGCCGGATTTACTCTGAAAAAGCGATCTGAAGTTTTAGGTATTTTAAGCAAGGGCATGTTTACAATTGCCGTTGCCGGAACGCATGGAAAAACAACCACGTCAAGCATTATTGCGCATA
>JBDTLL010000015.1:0-18905 GCA_039934815.1 Daejeonella sp.
GCATTTTTTAATCCTCCCGGGATGGAATAGTTGTATTCCGGAGATACAATTACCAATCCATCAGCTTTAGCTAAAGAATTCCTAAATATTTGTACAGATGCAGGTCGCTTGGGTTTTTCCGGAATGTCTAAATCACCATTGTAAACAGGTAAATCCTCAAAAGAAACAATTTCTAAATTAACTCCCTCTGGAAGTAATTTTGCCGCCTCTTTTAAAAGCATGGTATTTAAAGACCCTTTTCTTAAGCTTCCGCTGATACCTACCAGATGAATTTCATTTTCCATAATTTCCTAATTTATTCTGTTAAAGCGGGTTTTAATACGGACCATACATTTTCTGCTAAAATTTTATGACCTTTTTCTGTCGGATGAATTCCATCACCCTGATTTAATTCAGGATTGCCGGCAACGCCTTCCAGTAAAAAAGGGACAAATAGCATATTGTTTTTTTTAGCAAGTTCCGGAAAGATTGAATGAAAATCTGCTGCATAACTGCGGCCCATATTTGGCGGAACTTCCATTCCGGTCAAAACTAATTTTACATCCGGATTCCGGGCTTTCACCTGATCGATAATGGATTGTAAATTCGCGGAAGTTTCTTTCACCTCAATTCCTCTTAAACCATCATTTGCGCCCAATTCTAAAACAAAAACATCGCAGGGAGTTTTTAAAACCCACTGAATTCGGTTTTTTCCACCCGAAGTTGTTTCGCCGCTAAGGCCTGCATTTATAATTTTGTAGGGAAGATTTAATGAGTCGATTTTATCGCCAATCAAAGCCGGAAAAGCATTCTCGGGTTCAACTCCATAACCTGCGGTTAAGCTGTTCCCAAAAAACAAGATAGTTTTAACGTGTGATGCCTGGCTCGTATCGTTCAGAATCGAAGCGGTGTCTGTGGAGGATTTTTCGTTTTTACTGTTATTTGCGCATCCTGCAAAAAGCAAAATTGTGATGGATAGAATTAAAGCTGGGATTTTTATCATGATAAAATTTTATGCGCTTAATGATGTTTAAACATATTAATGACACTTAAGTTTAGTTATTCCGTTAATTTCGAAAATCGGACTGTAATTCTGGTGCCGAAACAATTGGACCTTAAATACATCTAATCATAAATTACCAGTGGAAAATATATTAAGCATCAGCAATCTTACAAAAACTTATCAAAGTGCGGGGCATACTTTAACCGTTTTAGATAATGTAAGTTTTAATGTTCAGGAAGGTTCAACTATTTCTATTGTTGGTCCATCCGGAAGCGGCAAAACCACACTTTTAGGTCTTTGTGCCGGATTGGATCGCTCCAGCTCGGGAATTGTAGAGCTTAACGGAATTCGCCTGGATGAATTAACAGAAGATCAGAGAGCGCAGGTGCGAAATAAGTATGTTGGCTTTATTTTTCAGAATTTTCAGCTGCTGCCCACATTAACGGCATTAGAAAATGTAATGGTTCCGCTTGAATTACGTGGTGAAAAGAATATCCGGAAAAACGCAATTGAATTGCTCGATAAAGTTGGATTGGCAGATCGGATTAACCATTATCCTACACAACTATCGGGTGGCGAGCAGCAACGGGTTTCGCTGGCAAGGGCATTTTCTAACCGACCCAAAATTTTATTTGCCGATGAACCAACGGGAAATCTGGACGCGGAAACAAGTGATAAAGTTGAAAAATTGATTTTTGATTTGAATACCGAGGCCGGAACCACACTGGTTTTGGTAACGCACAACCTTGAAATTGCCGCTAAAACGCAACGAATTATCCGCTTAAAAGGCGGTGTTTTGGTTTCTGACGAGTTGACGAATATGGAGATAGCTGACGAACTGAATTATGAAAAAGAATAGTCAGTTGTCATCTGGTTCGTTAAGCTTTCGCTGGCTTTTATTAATGGCCTGGCGGGATAGCCGCCGGAATCGGTCACGTTTATTCCTTTTTATTTCTTCAATCATTTTGGGCATAGCAGCACTTGTTGCTATTTATTCGTTCGGCAATAATTTGAACCGTGATATTGACGATCAGGCAAAAACCTTGCTTGGCGCCGATCTGGTTATAGAAACTAATAAAGCGTTGTTGCCAGGAGTGGAAAGTTGGATGGACTCTATCGGTGATGACCGATCGCAAGAACGAAGCTTTGCCTCGATGGTGTATTTTACTAAATCTCAGGGAACAAGGCTGGTGCAGGTTAGGGCGTTGAACGGTAATTTTCCATATTATGGCGAGATTGAAACCAAGCCCGAATCAGCCAGCAAAACCTTCAGGGAAAATAAAGATGCTTTGGTTGATAAAACGCTAATGATTCAATTTGATGCTTCCATTGGCGACTCTGTTAAACTTGGGAATTTAAGCTTTAAAATAGCGGGCATTTTAAATAAAGCGCCCGGACAAACCGGATTTTCTGCGGCCGTAGCGCCTATTATTTACATTCCTTTAAATTATCTGGAACAAACAGGTTTATCGCAAAAAGGCAGTAGGATAAGCTATAATTTCTATTTCAAATTTAACGAACCCAAAAAAGTAAAGGCTTTTGTAAAACAAATTGAGCCACGGCTTGATAAGTCTGAATTGAATTTTGAAACGGTAGAATCCCGTAAGGAAAACACCGGCCGGTCTTTTAAAGATCTTACCCAGTTTTTATCGTTGGTTGGGTTTATTGCTTTGTTACTTGGCTGTATTGGTGTTGCCAGCGCCATACATATCTATATTCGGGAGAAAATCGGCACCATTGCTATCCTTCGCTGTTTGGGTGTAAGCTCCAAACAAGCGTTTATAATTTACCTGATCCAGATTGTGGGAATAGGTTTTATAGGTTCTGTGGTTGGTGCCATTGCCGGAACGCTCATTCAGCAGGTTTTACCGGCGGTTTTAAAAGATTTCCTTCCAATAGAAATATCTGCAGTAATTTCATGGACGGCTATTTTACAGGGAATTGGTCTGGGAATAATTATTTCGGTTTTATTTGCGCTTTTACCCCTGGTTTCTGTCCGGAATATTTCGCCATTAAATACCTTAAGAATCTCTCTCGAAGAAACTCATCTGTTTAAAGATCCGGTTAAGTGGCTGGTTTATTTCTTAATTGTATTATTCATTTTCGGTTTCAGTTTTATGCAGCTTGGCGAGTGGAAACAGACGATATTCTTTACGCTGAGTGTGGTGTTTTCATTTCTGATACTTGCCGGAATGGCAGCATTATTAATGTTTCTTGCCCGCAAGTTTTTTCCCTCGTCGTGGAGTTATTTATGGCGGCAAGGTTTTGCAAATCTTTTCCGACCCAATAATCAAACCTTGATTCTGATCACGTCTATTGGCTTAGGAACTGCATTTATTTGTACACTTTTCTTTGTGCAGGATATTTTAATTGGTCGTGTAAATTTATCCGCAAGCGGAAATCAGCCTAACATGGTTTTGTTTGATATACAAAGTAACCAGCAAAAGCAGGTTGCAGATCTGACCAAAAAAATGGGCTTTCCAGTTATGCAGGAAGTTCCGGTTGTTACCATGCGTCTGGATGAAATTAACGGAAAAACGGCAATACAAGCCAAAAAAGACAGCAGTTCAGAGATCTCCCCCCGTATTTATGATCGGGAATTTAGAATTACCTACCGGGATAGTTTAACATCAACCGAAAAAATTACAGAAGGAAAATGGACAGGCCAGGCGATAGAAAATAAACCTGTTCCAATTTCTATGGATGAGGGTTATGCGATCCGAAATCATTTAAAGATTGGCGATAAAATGTTGTTCAATGTTCAGGGAGTTCCGGTAGAAACAGAAATTGGCAGCTTTAGAAAAGTGGATTGGAACCGCATTCAAACTAATTTTCTGGTTATTTTTCCGAAAGGTGTGTTAGAAGACGCACCGCAGTTTCATGTGCTAATTACCAAAGTTGGTTCGGCAGCACAATCTGCCAGTTATCAAAAAGCGATCGTAAAAACTTTCCCTAACGTTTCTATGATTGATTTGGGATTGGTACTTAGTGTGTTGGATGAAATTCTGGATAAAATTGGTTTCGTGATTCGATTTATGGCGGGCTTCAGCATTATTACCGGAATTATCGTACTAATTGCTTCGGTATTGATCAGTAAGTATCAGCGAATACAAGAGAGTGTTTTGCTGCGTACTTTAGGTGCAAGCCGTAAACAAATATTAATCATAACAGCACTTGAATATTTTTTCCTGGGAGCTTTAGCATCGTTCAGCGGAATATTACTTGCATTAGCCTCCAGTTGGGCGCTTGCTCATTTCAGTTTTGAAACTACGTTTAGTCCGAAACCGTTACCGGTGCTGGCCTTGTTTTTAATCATCTCCAGTCTAACTGTTTTAATCGGGATGTTTAACAGCAGAAGCATTCTGGCAAAACCGCCACTTGAGATCCTAAGAAATGATGCCTGACAGAAACTTTGATAAATGAAAATTGCTCTGCAGTTTAAACCTGATTGCAGCGGCAGCCCGAATTTGCTTTTCGCAAATGCGGCTAAAGCGAAAAGCAGGACTAACAATAATAGAAATCACCAACTTTGATTTTCCATAAAAAAGCCTTCCTCAATTCTGAAGAAGGCTTTCTGTTTTAAAAAAGTTTCGTTCTACAAACTGGAAGCGCTGAAAGTATCGCCCTGACTAATGTCGCCTGTTTCGTAGCCTTTTTTGAACCAGCGCATACGTTGAGCGGAAGTTCCGTGTGTAAAAGCATCGGGTACGATTTCTCCCTGAGATTGCTTTTGCAAACGATCATCGCCAATGGCATTTGCTGCGGTTAAGGCCTCTTCAATATCGCCATCTTCAATGCTGTTAAACATTTTCTGAGCGTGTTTTGCCCAAACGCCTGCGTAAAAATCGGCCTGTAACTCTAATTTAACAGACATCTGATTATATTCTGCTTCGCTTACGCGGCCACGCATTTGCTGCATTTTATCTGAAGTTCCCATTAAATTTTGGACATGATGACCTACTTCGTGAGCAATTACATAAGCCATCGGGAAATCTCCGCCGGCACCAAAACGTTGCGAAAGCTCATCTTTAAACGAGAGATCAATATATACTTTCTGATCAGACGGGCAGTAAAATGGTCCGGTTGCGGCACTTGCAGAACCACAGGCAGAAGCTACTCTTCCGCGGAATAAAACTAAATGCGGTTCCTGGTAGGTTGAACCGTTTTCTTTAAATATTTCGGCCCAAACTTCATCGGTATCGCCTAAAACAACATCTACAAACTTTCCGTCTTCATCTGTGGGCGATGTAGTTTGAGTTGTTTGTTCCTGCTGGGCTCCACCAGACTGGACCATATCCAGCATTTCTAACGGATTTTTGCCGGTTATTAAACCTAAAATAATGGCTACCACTACAGCACCACCACCCAGGGCAGCGCCCCCTCCACCGCCACTCCGGCGATCTTCAATATTTCCGCTTCCGCGTCTTCCAAGCCAGCGCATAGTTTTATAATTTAATTGTTGATGGATTTAACAGGTTTATAAGTTCTTTGTTTTAGATGAGCTTTTGTGAAATGATTTAACTTCATCAGGTAATTCTGTTGAGTGATGTTTTTGTCCGTAACGACTGAATTTTAAATTTGCCACTCCGTTATTATTGATTGTAATTTTTATCAGCAGATCGTAATCATCGTCATTTAATTTCTCTATTTCAACATCTGTACCAAATGCTTTTGCTATTTCTAAAATGGTATTGGAATGCCCAACAATTAATATTTTTTTGTTGTGATATTCTGATTTAACCAATTCTGCCAGATTCTTAAAATCATCTGGTTTATAAGTTAATACCGGCAAGCCAGATCTTTGTGCAACCGGAGCTGCCGTTTGTAAAGTACGTTTGTAATTGGTACTGAATACGGCGGCAAACGTTTCTTTCTTTAATTCAGCAGCCAGATCTTTGGCTCTTCTTTTGCCAGTTTCATTCAGTTCCGGATTGTTATCAGCGGGATCGGCAGTTTCCTTTTCGGCATGCCTTACAATATAAATTACAGTTTCTTTGGAATTTAAAGGTTTATTGATAATTCCAAAAACCTGGAAAAGCAGCAATATGCTAAGTAATTTGATGTGCATAATTTGGAATTATGGTTAATAGTTTAAAATTATTAAAACACTTAAAGTTCAATATCATTATAAATTTAAAGAATTGAGATGGATGCAAAGAAATTAAAGAAGTTTAGTAAGAGAATCCTTGGAATTTTTAAAGATTCTTTTAATGCTTTTATTGATGATAAAGCGCTTAAAATGAGTGCTTCATTAGCATATTATACAGTATTTGCAATGGCGCCACTGTTAATTATGCTTATTTTTCTGGCTAGTTTCTTTTACGGCGAAGATGCCATTAACCGGAAGCTTTTTTATGAAATTAACGGCTTGGTTGGTAACCAGGCCGCTTTACAAATACAGGAAATAATTAAACAAATATCTTTACAAAAAGACTCAACATTTGCGGTTATAGCTGGTGTTGGAACTTTGTTTGTTGGTGCCACGGGTGTTTTCGTGGAGATGCAGGACTCGATAAACCAAATCTGGAGAGTAAAAGCTAAACCAAAAAAAGGTTGGAAAAAGATGCTTATCAACCGGGTGCTTTCTTTTTCAATGATCATTAGCCTTGGCTTTTTATTGGTAGTTTCATTAATTATCAATGGAGTAATTCTCGCGTTAAGCGATCAACTGAAAATATATTTCCCCGATCTGACTTTGATTGTTGTAAATATTTTTAATCTGGCACTTACTTTCACAATAATTTCAGCGCTGTTCGGAATCATTTTTAAATTTTTGCCCGATGTTGAAATTGGCTGGAAAGATGTTCGCGTGGGCGCTTTTTTTACAGCAGCGCTGTTTATTATCGGCAAATTTTTAATTGGCTTATATATTGAAAAAGTTGGTCCGGGCTCTGCTTATGGCGCTGCAGGTTCAATAATTGTAATACTGGTATGGGTGTATTACACTTCTGCAATTCTCTATTTTGGCGCTGAATTTACTCAGGTTTATGCAGAATGTTACGGCGGGAAAATTAAACCGGCATCTTACGCAGTTCATATCATTCAAACCGAGGAAGAAAAAACAGTTAAAGTATTACCTAAGCAGGAGCATAAGGAAGTTGAAAACGGTAACGGAGAAGTGAAAACAAAAAATTCTTAATCAGAAATCTGCGATTTAAAAAAATCCAATTGTCTGATGATCGATTTTTGCCAGTATTCGCGGTTATGCTTTCCGGGTTGCGAAATAAATGTGGCATTTAAACCTAAATCGTTGCATTTTTCCATCAGCCTGATATTGCTTTCGTAAAATGGATCCTGTGTTCCGCAATCAAAAATTAAAGCTTTTTTCGAGCCCGAAAGCTTTTTTATTTGATCGATGATAGAAAAATTTTTCCAGTTTAGGCTGTCGGATGCAGAACCGATCAAAGAAGTTAAACCGTATTTATCGCTCGATTTGTACAAATCCATAACGCCGCTTGTACTACCTGCACTTAAAAATAATTCAGGTTTTTTAATAAATAAATTCAACGCTCCCTGCCCGCCCATACTTAATCCGCTAATAAAAACCTGATCTGGATTTACCGTATATTTCCGGGAAATGTCCGGGAATAAATCTTCGTAGAAAAAATTTTCAAACTGACTGTCTTTTTTTAATGGCGAATTAATATACCAACTGTTTGAATTTCCATCCGGACAAACAATTATAAATCCATATTTATCTGCTTTTGATTGTGCATCAATAATAGAATTCCATTGATTGTAATTCCCTCCGTAACCATGCAATAAATACAATAGTGGCCAGTTTTTTTTGGCAGAATATTGCTGCGGTTTAAATATCAAAACGGTATCCGGTTTTGATAAATATTTTGTGTTATAAATCAACGTATCCTGAGCAAAAGATTCGTTAAAAATTAAACAAACCAGAGTTGGTATCAATAAATAATTAAGCTTAATATTTCTCATGTACCAAAGTTAAAATGCGGTCCATTTCTTTGCGGATATCCGAAGTTGGCCGAACATAATTGTTATTCATAAACGAGAATATTAAGGTCTTTCCTTTTCGCGTTTTAATAAATCCCGTAAGGTTATGATTGTTAGAAAGAGAACCTGTTTTAGCAAATACAAAAGGTTCCGGTTCAGAATTGAAATAATTTTTTAATGTTCCTGTTTTTCCGCCTTTTGGCAATAGTTCAAAAAGTCGTTCTTCAGATCCCGCGGCTTCGTAAATCTTTTCACATAGTGCAACCATATCCCGCGGAGAAAATAAATCCTGCCGGGATAATCCGGAACCATCTACCCATTGAATTTCATCAGGCAGATCGGAAAGATAATTTTTTTTCATATAACTAATTACCGAATCCGTACTCATTACCAGGTTATTTTGTACAGAGCAATTCAACAATAAATGTTCGGCAATAAAATTATCGCTTGGCAAAAGCATGTGTTTATAAACAGTATCTACCGGCGTATTAAACATAAGTTTAGTCTGATCGGGTTTCGGAAAATCAACCATCCCACCATAATTTGGAAGTCTTTGTTTTAATAATTTACTGATAAGTTCTTTACTTACTTTAAACGGAGTTTCCTGCTTATAATTTGCGCCAATTTCTATAGCCGGTTCTATAAAAATATTGTTTAAAATATTCCGCTTTAAGCGAAATCTACCTGTGTTTATGGCACTGTCAGTTTGCAGTGTAAAAGTGCTGTCGGTAAAAACCGGACTGTTAACTAATTTTCCGTTCATTACGCTGCTGCGGATAATATTCCCGTACAGCGGCAATTCAGAAATTTCTGGTTGATAATATTCGTTATAATCATCGTAAGACCATCCCGTACCGTAGAAATCTCCTTTATAAACACCCGGCGACCAGTATATTTTTTTGCCGGAATTCTGCAGTCTTGTTATTACTGTTTGCTGAAAATCAGGATGAAGAAATGTAGGATCTGCAGCAGCCCAAAATATTAAAGAATCACCTTTTAAAATATACTGCAAAGTAGGTACAGAATCTTTTAAGAGTTTTAACGCGGTATAAAATGTGTAAAGCTTAGTGTTGGATGCCGGGGTAAAGTATTTATCGCTAAACTGTTGAGCCAGCATTTTTTTGTTCGCAGGATCATAAAGCGCAAAGCCTGTGAAATGGTCGTTCAGAATTGCCGAATTTTTCAGTAGTCTTTGTATCTTCCCCGGAGGATTGGTGTATGAACTAAAAATTTGCGATGCAAATACTGCCGCCAGAAAAAGGAAATAAAGTCTAAATTTCATAAATTAAAAGTAGTAAACTATTTCGTTAACGTATTTTAAGAAAAACCGTTTTTAACAGATTTTATTCCTAAACTCGAATATAATTTAAAGGAAACCCTGAATGCCGAAATTATACAGGAAGCATTTTCTCAAAACATTTCTGGTATTTTTTGCCGGCTTTTTCCTGTTGTGCAGTTCCGTAAATGCCCAGTTTTTTGAATTTTCAGGAAAACGAAAACGCGAAATAATTCCCTTTAAGCTTGTAAAAAACCTAATGATCATTCCATTAAAAATTAATGGACAGGGGCCGTATAATTTTGTGCTGGATACCGGAGTGGGACTTTTTCTTATTACAGATCCGGCATTGGTGGATACTATCAAAATGTTAAATCTGCGAAGTATTAAAGTAACAGGTTTTGGCGAGGGAAGTGACCTGACGGCTTTTGTAGCTCCCTCGTTAGAGGTTGAAATTGGAACAGCAAAAGCCAAATCAATTTCGGCGGCAATTCTTAAAAAAGATGTATTTGAACTTTCCAGCTTTGCCGGAATGCCGGTTCACGGGCTTATTGGATATGAATTTTTCAACAGCTTTACCGTGCGTATCAGTTATCCTTTAAGCTCTATTATAATTTACCGTCCGGATAAATTTTATATTCCAAGAAAAGGGTCCAAAATTCCTTTAACTATTGAAGAGCGAAAACCTTATTTGGTAAGCGATATTACTTTAAGCACGGGTGAAAAAATTGCGGCTAAATTAATAATCGATACCGGTGCCGGACATCCAATTTCGCTTGAAAGCTATCAGGGAGAACCGTTTAAGTTACCTGAAGTGAATATTGCCGCAAATTTGGGTGTGGGTTTAACAGGTGCAATTAATGGCTACATCGGTCGCATTCCATCGGTTAAAATTGGAAAGTATAAATTAGAAAATGTTATCTCCGCGTTTCCGCGATTTTCTGACGTGGGAGATAAAGTCCGCTCAGTAAATCGTAACGGTAGTATTGGAAACAGTATTTTACGCCGGTTTGATGTGGTTTTTGACTACTCGCGTGAAGCGATGTATATAAAGCCATCTTCTTTTTTAAAAGAACCTTTTGAACACGATATGAGTGGTATGGAACTGGCTTCGGGCGGAGATGATTTTAAGCGAGTGATCATTACGCGTGTAGAGCCTTTTTCGCCTGCAGAATATGTGGGTTTAGGTAAAGACGACGAAATTCTGAGCATCAATTTTAAGCCCGTTTCCCAAATGTCTATGCAGGAAATTGATAATCTTTTCCGCTCGCGTAATGATAGAAGTTTTATCTTAGAGGTTGTTACCAAAGGCGCAAAAGAACGAAGCCGGGTAATTTTAACGCTTCAAAGGCGAATATAATTGCAGAATACTCATTTCAACCTAAATACTACAATGAATAAATTTTTATCGTTTTTCCTGCTCACTATTTTTTCGGCTTATTCCGTTCAGGCGCAAAAGTCAAAAAAAAATACTTCAGCGCCGCAGGCAAGTTCCTCCGAAAGCATCCAGAAAAGTTATGAAACCAGAAAAATTCTGGACGAAAAATCATTGGTTAACAACGTAAAATTTAAGTCTATTGGCCCAACAGTTATGAGCGGTAGAATAACAGATGTGGACGTAAATGATGCTGATCCGACAGAATTTTATATAGCTTACGCCTCCGGCGGATTATGGCATACCGTTAATAACGGAATTTCTTTTGAGCCTGTTTTTGACCACGAAGCCAGCATGACAATAGGAGATATTGCAGTCGACTGGAAAAATAACGTGATCTGGATTGGTACCGGCGAAAACAACTCAAGCCGTTCGTCTTATGCCGGAAATGGAATGTACAAAAGTACAGACGGCGGAAAAAACTGGCAATGGGTAGGTTTGCCGGAATCGCATCATATTGGTCGAATAATTTTAGATCCGCAAAATTCTAACGTGGCGTGGGTAGCAGCTTTAGGTCATTTGTATTCTCCCAATAAAGAACGCGGCATTTATAAAACCACAGATGGCGGTAAATCCTGGAAACAGACTTTATTTATCGATGAGAATACAGGAGCAATAGATTTAGTCTCTGATCCGAACGATGCTAAAGTGTTATATGCATCTATGTGGAAACGCGAACGACGTGCATGGAACTTTGTAGAAGGTGGCAGCACTTCCGGAATTTATAAAAGTATTGATGGTGGCGAAACCTGGAACTTGATTTCTGGTGGTAACAGCGGATTTCCAAAAGGAGAGGGAATTGGTCGAATAGGCTTAGCTGTTTTTCCTAAAAACCCTGATATTATTTATGCCATTGTAGATAATCAGTCGCCAAGAAAGGAAACTGAAAAAAAGGAAAAAGAAAAGAAACTGGGAAAAGACGATTTCAGAAAAATGTCTAAAAATGATTTCGCAAAGCTCGATGATGAGGAGATCAATCAATTCTTAAAAGCAAATCGCTTCCCACCTAAATACACCGCAAAGTCTATTAAAAATGATGTATTTATTGATAAGATAAAACCCGTTGCATTGGTAGAATATCTGGAAGATGCTAACTCGCAGATGTTTGGAACAGATATTATAGAAGCAGAAGTTTACAGAAGTGACAATGCCGGTAAAACCTGGACAAAGACTAATACCGATGATTTACGCGGAGTGTATAATACCTACGGATATTATTTCGGTCAGATACGTGTTTCTGCCACCAATCCGGATAAAATTTATATTATGGGAGTTCCAATCTGGCGCTCTGATGATGGCGGAAAAACCTTCAAGAATATAAACGGAAGCAACGTACATAGTGATCATCATGCCTTATGGGTCGATCCGAAAAAAGAAGGTCACATTATCAACGGTAACGACGGAGGCATTAATATTTCTTATGATGACGGAAAGAACTGGTTCAAAGCAAACACGCCTGCGGTTGGACAGTTTTACTCTGTTGCGGTAGATATGGCAAAACCATATAATGTTTATGGCGGCTTGCAAGACAATGGCGTTTGGTTTGGCCCGTCAAATTACGAAGCCAGTTATGATTGGTATGATAACGGCGATTATCCGTACAAACGGATTTGGGGTGGCGATGGAATGCAGGTTGCGATAGACACACGCAAAAATGATCTGGTTTACACCGGATCTCAATACGGTGCGTACGGTAGGTATGATATGGAAAGTAAGGACCGGATTTATTTCCAGCCAAAGCATGAGCTTGGCGAACGACCGTTGAGATGGAATTGGGAATCGCCAATTTTGGTTTCCAAACACAATCAGGATGTGATCTATTTCGGGTCCAATAAATTTCATCGTTCGTTAAACAAAGGAACAGATTTTATAACCCTTTCGGGAGATTTAACAAAAGGCGGCAAGTTTGGAGATGTAGCTTACGGAACTTTAACAGCCATTGATGAATCGCCATTAAAATTTGGATTACTTTATGCCGGCAGCGATGATGGTTTAATTCACGTTAGTAAAGATGGTGGTTATACCTGGACAAAAATCTCAGATAAGCTGCCTCAGAATTTATGGGTATCGCAGGTAACTGCATCTAATGCTGATGAAGGAACAGTTTATGTTTCCCTGAACGGATACCGGTTTGACGATTTCAATTCCTATATCTACAAATCCACAGATTTTGGTCAAAGCTGGGAACGAATTGGCTTAAACCTACCTTCTGAACCTGTAAACGTTGTAAAGCAGGATCCAAAGAATAAAGATTTGCTCTTCGCAGGAACTGATCACGGTTTATACATGTCTTTAGATGGGGGAAAATCTTTTATGAGTTTTAACGGTAACATGCCTTCGGTAGCGGTTCATGACCTGGCCATACAAACAAGGGAAAATGATCTGATTGTTGCAACGCACGGTCGTTCTTTATATCGTGTTAACATTGCCGAAGTAGAGCAGTTAACAAACGAAATAATGAATAAAGACTTAAATGTTTTTAACATGAAATCTGTAAACTACAGCTCGGCCTGGGGAAGAAAATTCGATGAAGTTTACGAGCCGGAATTTGTAATTCCTTATTATGCTAAAACAGCAGGAATTGTAACTGTTAATATTTACTCAGAAAAAGATGTGTTGCTTAAATCATTTGCAGATACCGCTAAAGCGGGATTAAATTATGCAGATTATAATTTGAGTATTGATGATTCTAAAATCTCCGGTTATGAGAAAGAATTAAGTAAGGATAAAAAAGTAGAGCTTAAAAAAGCCGATAGCGGAAAAGTGTATCTGCAGGCCGGAAAATATACGGTTGAAGTGGTGAATTCCAGAGGTGAAAAGTCAAGACAAACCTTAGTTATTTCGGCTGGAGGAAAAGGTGAAACAAATTTTGAACCCGAAGCAGAATCTGAACCGGAAGAAGCCGGAGAAAGAAAATAACTAAAAAGGGTTCCTAAAATTATGTGGGAGCCCTTACTATTAATAAACATAGTTGTCTATCTGTAACTTTCCCGTTAAAACAAGTCTAAAGTGAAACCTTCTTCTAATTTTGCTTAATTGCATATCAACCAAAACTTTAAATATTATTAACATGAGTAAAAATTTACGTTCGGCTCCGTATGTTGCTTTGGCTGCTCTGCTACTGGCAGGGAGTTTAAGTTCTGCGGAAGCACAAACAAAAAAGAAAAAAAAATCTGATTTACCAGCGCCGGCAACAGTTGCTGCTCCGGCTCCTGCTGCCGCATCAAAAGCCGCTGTTAAACCTTATAAAGATGTAATTACTAATAAGGCTAAAACAGATAATGGTTTATTTAAAGTTCATCGTCTGGACGGTAAATACTATTACGAAATTCCGGATTCATTATTTAACCGCGAAATGCTGGTTGTAACCCGTTATGCCAAAACGCCAACAGTTGATGGAACGTATGGTGGCGAAGAGTTGAATGAACAAGTTTGGAAATGGCAGCGGAGAGAAAACCAGGTATTTATACGCATTCCTTCTTATGATAATATTGCCGCAAAAGGAACTCCAATGTACGAGTCGGTTTTAAACTCTAATCTGGACGCGGTACTTTCCTCTTTCGATGTAAAAGCATTCAATAAAGATTCTAACTCAGTAGTTATTGATGTAACAGATCTTTATGCAAAAGATGTTCAGTCTTTAGGTTTACCGCCGGCACTGCGTACCAAATACAAAATAACCGCGATGGATGAAAGCAGAACATATGTAGATACCATCAAATCTTTTCCGATTAATATCGAGGTGCGTTCTCTGAAAACATATAAGGCAATGGACGCACCGGGCGATAAATCAATTGGTTCTATGACGGTTGAGATTCATAACTCGATGTTGCTTTTACCAAAAGTTCCATATCAGGCACGTTTATCCGATGACCGCGTAGGTTATTTCGGCCAAAGCCAAACAGATTATGGTTTGGATGCCCAACGTGCAGAAGTTACTCAATACATTCACCGTTGGAAACTGGAGCCTAAAGATCCGGAAGCTTACAAACGTGGTGAGTTGGTAGAGCCTAAAAAACAAATCGTGTATTACCTTGATCCGGCAACACCGGTAAAATGGCGCCCTTATTTAATTGCGGGTGTTAAAGACTGGAACGTTGCTTTTGAGGCTGCCGGTTTCAAAAATGCAATTACGTGTTTAGAGGCACCAACCAATGATCCGGATTGGTCTCCTGAAGATGCACGTTATTCTGTGATCCGTTATTTTGCTTCCAATATTGCGAATGCGTATGGTCCGCATATTTCAGATCCGCGTTCAGGCGAAATTTTGGAATCTGATATTGGTTGGTACCACAACGTAATGAATTTGGTGCGTAACTGGTTCTTTGTTCAAACAGCAGCAATTAATCCGGATTCACGCACACCAAAATTCAAAGACGAATTAATGGGTCAACTGGTTCGTTTTGTGTCTTCGCACGAAGTTGGACATACATTAGGTTTGCCGCATAACTTCGGTTCAAGTGTTGCATTTCCGGTAGATTCTTTGCGTTCTGCATCATTTACTAAACGCATGGGCGGAACAGCACCTTCAATTATGGATTATGCCCGTTTCAATTACATTGCCCAGCCGGGCGATGAAGGCGTTTTATTATATCCCGGAATCGGAGAATATGATAAATGGGCCATTAAATGGGGTTATACCTGGTTTGACAATAAAACTCCGGCGCAGGAAGGTCAGATCTTGAATAAATGGACAGTAGAAAAAGCCGGAAATCCTTTGTATTTCTATGGACGCCAAACCGGCAATCCTATCGATCCAAGATCTCAGTCTGAAGATTTAGGGGATGATGCCGTTAAAGCTTCAACTTATGGAATTGCCAACTTAAAACGCATTCTTCCAAATATTGAAAAATGGACTTACGAAGAAGGAAAAACGTACGATAATCTTGAAGAATTATACGGCGAAGTAATTTCACAGTGGAGCCGTTACATGGGTCATGTGCGCTCTAACATTGGTGGAATTTACGAAAACGATAAAACCTACGAGCAGAAAGGTCCGGTTTATACACACGTTTCTGAAGCTAAGCAACGCGGTGCCATGAAATTTATTAATGAGCAGGCTTTTGCAACTCCAAACTGGATGTTAGATCAGCGCATTCTTAATAAGTTTGATAAAGCAGGTATTGTTGATAGATTACGCCGCAGTCAGGTAAGCGTTTTAAACGGAATTTTAGATTTTGGCCGTTTGGCCAGAGTAATTGATAACTCTGTAAAAAACAATGATGAAGCGTATAACATTAATGAATTATTTGCTGATGTACACCGTGGCATTTGGTCCGAACTAAAAACCGGAGCTAATGTTGATACCTATCGTCGTAATTTACAGCGTGCGTATATTGAGCGTATGGAATATTTAATGACCAAAGAACAGGTTGTTCCAGACGGTATTCCACCGCAGTTTGTTTCTTCTTTTTTAGGAACTCAGATTGATGTTTCAACTTCAGATATCCGCCCGATGGCTCGCAGAGAGTTAAAATTATTAGCGTCTGAAATTAAAACGTCATTGCCAAAATTTAATAACTCTATTATCAGAGCGCA
Organism: Daejeonella sp.; assembly: GCA_039934815.1. Taxonomy (GTDB): domain Bacteria; phylum Bacteroidota; class Bacteroidia; order Sphingobacteriales; family Sphingobacteriaceae; genus Daejeonella. Next base: position 16,192 of record JBDTLL010000015.1, read on the forward strand.
TTTAGAAGATGCTTTGGTTAGAATCAACACCATTCTTGATCCGAAAGGATAATATTAACTTAACACCCTCTAAACCTCTGGAATTAAATTTTCAGAGGTTTTTTTATGCAATTTTTTCGGCCGAAAAATTACCTTTTATTTTTCAGATACCCGATAAACCCATTCTCCAATAAATACGTATCTGCAGAAACAATCAAGCTGATAAATTATGAAACGGAAGAATTTTATTTCCCTGATGGGAGCTGGTGCTGGTTCTATAATTATTTCGTCCTGTTTGGGTGCTTGTGGGAAAAGTGATACAGGCTTACCTTCCCCCAATCTTACTCCAAACCCCACGCCTGTTAATAAGCTTGATTTTAGTTTTGATGTTTCAAACGATACAAATATTACTAACAGAGGCTGGACTATAATGAATGGAGTAATCATCGCAAAAAACGGAGCAGACTTTATAGCTTTGGAAGGGGCTTGCCCCCACGCCGGCTATGCGATGACATATCAGACTGGTATGAATATTTTCCCTTGTTCACTGCAGGACGCTGCTCATGGATCTGCTTTTGACTTTAACGGAGTTAAATTACGTGGTCCGGCACCGCGTAATCTAAAAAAATATAATACGAGTTTAAATGGAAACACATTAAGGGTTTATGAGTCTTAATTATGTGTTGTTATTTGTGTTGCGGGTGTTTTCAGATGCATAGATTTTCGCTGCATCAGTAATGAAATAATAATAGATAATTTTAGTTTTAATGGGATAAAGTCAGACGTTGTTTAGCAAAATTTTACAGGGATGAATCGGTAAAATTTAATGGTAAGTCGCCACGAATAATCTGTTTATATTTAAGAAAAAGAATTCAATGAAAAAGTTTCTCTTTGTATCGTTTCTTTTCTTTTCAAATATACTTTTGTATGCGCAGCAGGGAATATATTCTACTAGCTCGGGCAAGATGAGTTTTTTCTCAAAAGCTCCTCTGGAAGATATCAATGCCAGAAACGACAAAGTTTTTTCTCAACTAAATACTTCGAACAAAGAAATTGCGGTGAAAGTCCCGGTTCGTCAGTTTTTTTTTAGTAATAAGTTAATGCAGGAGCATTTTAATGAGAACTATATGGAAAGCCGGCGCTTTCCTTATGCGACTTTTAAAGGGAAAATAAACGAGGACATAGATTTTAGCAAAACTGGAACGTATGACGTGAGTGCCAGCGGAATACTGAATGTTCACGGCGTAAATCAGAAAAGAACCTTCAAAGGAACGCTTAAAGTTGCTCCGAATTCAATTGTTCTTGACACTCATTTTGATGTTAAACTCCAGGATCATAAAATTAAGATCCCGCGATTGGTTTTTAATAAAATAGCTGAGGTAATTTCGGTTAGCAGCAGCTTAAATTATAGCCAAAGCGAAAAATAAAAGAAATTTATCGGCTCTTTTTGTCATTTTTGGTTCATCAACCAAAATAATAAATGAGTCAATATCAAATAGGATCTGAGCATCTTTCATTATCGGTTTTAGAACAGCTGCTGGATCAGAATTTAAAAATTGAATTGAGCAAAGGCGCCCGCGAAGCTGTTATCAGATGCAGGAAGTTCCTGGATAACAAGTTGCAGAAAGCTAAAGATCCCATTTATGGAATAAATACCGGTTTTGGATTTCTCCAGAATGTGATTGTCCCGAATGATAAATTAATACAACTTCAACATAATTTATTGCTTTCGCATGCCTGCGGAACAGGAGATCTGGTTCCTCAGGAAATTGTGAAATTGATGCTTTTACTAAAAGTGCAGTCGCTGTCGTACGGCAACTCCGGCATCAGTTTGCAGACAATCGAGAGACTCATTTTTATGTATAATGAAAATGTACTTCCGGTTATTTATACGCAGGGTTCTTTGGGTGCTTCCGGCGATCTTGCTCCGCTGGCGCATTTGGCATTACCCTTAATTGGTGCCGGCGAAGTGTATGTAGAGGGCAAAAAAATCAGCACGGCAGAATGGTATAAAAGCATTGAGCAGGAGCCATTAAATCTGCAGTCTAAAGAAGGTTTGGCTCTAATAAACGGAACTCAGTTTATGGCCGCTTACGGAATTCATATCCTGTTAAGGAGTAATAAACTGGCCGATAGAGCTGATGTGATTGGTGCGCTTTCCGCGGATGCGTTTGACTGCCGGATAGATCCTTTTAAATCATTAAGTCACCAAATTCGGCCGCACAAAGGACAGTTAAAAACTGCAGATAGGATATTTAATTTGTTATCCAAAAGTGAATTGAGCAAAAAAGGATTTAAGCAGGTTCAGGATCCATATTCTTTCCGTTGCATGCCGCAGGTACATGGTGCCAGTAAAGATACTATCAATTACGCCGCCTCAGTTTTTGATATTGAAGTAAATTCCGTTACCGATAATCCCAATATTTTTCCAGAGGAAGATGAGATTATTTCTGCTGGAAATTTTCATGGTCAACCGCTTGCTTTTGCATTTGATTTTTTATGTATTGCCATTGCAGAACTGGGGTCTATTTCAGAAAGACGAACGTTCCAGTTAATTTCCGGTCAGCGAGGCTTGCCAAATTTTCTGGTGAAGAACGCCGGTTTAAATTCGGGTTTTATGATTCCTCAATACACCGCGGCATCAATTGCCAGTGAAAACAAGCAATTGTGTACACCGGCATCAGTTGATTCAATTGTTTCAAGCAATGGTCAGGAAGATCATGTTAGCATGGGTG
>JBDTLL010000016.1:0-18426 GCA_039934815.1 Daejeonella sp.
ATAATATAACATCCGGCGAATCTACTTTTATGGTGGAGATGAATGAAACGGCAAGCATTCTGAACAACTTATCAGATAAGAGTTTGATCCTGATGGACGAAATTGGTCGCGGAACAAGCACTTATGATGGAATTTCTATCGCCTGGTCCATTGCCGAATATTTGCATAATCATCCATCCGCGAAAGCGAAAACATTATTTGCTACGCATTACCACGAGTTAAACGAGTTGAGTAATTCATTTCCAAGGATCAAAAATTTTAATGTCTCAGTCAAAGAAGTTGGAAACAGGGTAATCTTCTTGCGAAAACTCGTCCCGGGAGGAAGCGAACATAGCTTTGGAATTCATGTTGCAAAAATGGCGGGCATGCCGGCAAAACTGGTTGGCAGAGCGAATGAAATTTTAAAACGATTAGAGCAGGAGCGGACCGGCGGGGAAAATATTAAAGACAGCATTAAAAAAGTTCAGGCGCAAGCTTACCAATTGCAAATGTTTTCTATTGACGATCCCATTTTGGTAAAAATCAGAGACATGCTGAACAACCTCGATGTTAATACGCTTACACCGGTTGAAGCATTAATGAAGCTGGATGAGATACAACGGGTTTTGAAAAACTAAATGTTGAAATAGATTGAAATACTTTGCAAAATTTTTAATTTATAATTGTGTTTCTCTTTTAAATTCAGCATATTCCAATAATATTTTAGATTTTGTTCAGTCCACCTTTAAATTCTAAATCATGAAAAAACTAATACTTATTTTCTGTCTGTGCTTATTACAAATGGTTTCGTTCGGACAGGAAAATACGCCGGGTATTGCAATTATTCCTGAACCGGCAAGTGTTACAAAAAATCCCGGCACTTTTACTTTACCAAAAAATGTAGTGATCCGGTCTGCACCTTCTCCGGATGTTGATCGGGTGGCAAAATTTTTATCAAACAAAATTTCTACGGCTACCGGTTACACGGTTAAAGAAAATAATACTTCTGCAGAATACACTATCCGCTTAATTATTAACAAAGACTCCAATGCAGTGCTGGGTGACGAGGGGTATCAGCTTACGGTAACATCAAAAAATGTTTTAATACGGGCAAATAAACCTGCAGGCTTGTTTTACGGAGCACAATCTTTTATTCAGCTTTTGCCAAAGGAAATTGAAAGTTCCAGCGTTGTAAAAAATGTCAATTGGGCTGTAGCCTGTGTTGATATTGAAGATTATCCAAGGTTTGTATGGCGGGGGCTCATGCTGGATGTGGCCCGTCATTTTTTTGGTAAGGAAGATGTAAAGCAGTACATCGATAATATGGTTAGGTATAAATTTAACGTATTACATCTGCATTTGTCTGATGACGAAGGCTGGAGAATTGAAATAAAAGGCTATCCAAAACTAACTGAGGTGGGCGCATGGCGGGTAAATCGCACCGGATATTTTAACGATATGCCCATACCCACTCCTGACGAGCCACGCAATTATGGGGGTTTCTATACTCAGGAAGACATAAAGGAGTTGGTTGCTTACGCCAAAGATCGCTTTGTAAATATTTTACCAGAAATTGATGTGCCCGGCCATAGCCTTGCCGCAGTAGTTTCTTACCCGGATTTGTCATGTACGCCAGAGGCTAATACCTATAATGTGCGTTCGGGCGAGCAAATTATGGACTGGTCAAAAGGGCATCCGCCAATTGCTTTGTATGACAATACGCTTTGTCCGGCTAACGAAAAAGTCTACCAGTTTTTAGATACTGTGGTAGGTCAGATTGCTAATCTTTTCCCGTTCGGGTATATACATATGGGTGGCGATGAATGCCCTAAAAATTATTGGGAGAAAGATCCACAGATTAAGGCTTTAATGAGAAAGGAAAACCTAAAAACGATGGATGATGTGCAAACATACTTTACCAACCGCGTTGATAAGATTGTACAATCAAAAGGAAAAAAATTAATTGGCTGGAACGAGATTTTGCAGGGCGAAGGATTGTCAAAAAGTGCTGCGGTTATGAATTGGCTGGGTACAGATGGCCCGGCAAAAGCGGCAAAAGATGGTCGTTCAATAGTGATGACGCCAACTGAATATTGTTATTTAGATTATATGCAGGGCGATCCAAGTATTGAAACCAAAATATACAGCACCCTGAGGTTAAATAAAACTTACGAGTTTGAGCCTGTGCCAAACGGGATTGATCCTAAATTGATTTTGGGCGCACAGGGAAACTTGTGGACAGAGCAGATCTACAACATGCGCACCGTTGAATATATGACCTGGCCACGAGCTTTTGCCATATCCGAGTCTGTTTGGTCGCCAAAGGCAAAGAAAAACTGGGATACTTTTTTCGGTAAAGTGGAAAATCATTTTGATCGCTTTGATATCGCCTCTATTAAATATGCGCCCAGCGTTTACGACCCAATTGTGAAAACATCAATGGGTGCAGACGGACAAATAATAGTTGATTTGGCAACGGAAGTTAAAGATCTTGACATTTATTATACGTTTGATAATTCCTTTCCTGATCGGTTTTATCCAAAATATACGCAACCTTTAATAGCGCCTAAAGAATCATCGCAGTTAAAAATGATTACCTATAAAAATGGTAAACCCATTGGGCGCATGTTGTCCATATCGATGGAAGATTTGAAAAATCGAGCGAAATCTAAGTAGTAGAGTTATTTAAGGAATTGCTTTAATACAGAAAAGTAAAGAAGATTAACATCTGCCTTTTCTAAAGCTTTTAATAAACTATTTTTACAACAAAAAACAGCCTTCTTCGTTTCGGAAGGCTGTTTTTTTTATTTAGAAATTTAAATCTTAATTACTGAAAACTGTTAGGAAATAACGAGCCGTTTTAATGGGTGACTTTTATATAACCCCAACCTTGTTTTTGTTTGCTGATCACTTCATAAATTCCATCGGGAACTGTTTGCACGCCTTCCACCAGTTGCTCTTTCTGAATGTTGTTATTTTTCATCGCGATAGCGCACACCTTAAAACTGACATTGGGATTTTTAGAAAGTTGAGTAATATCACTAGCAACCGTAGACCGATCTTTAACAATCATATCTAATGATTTTCCATACAGAACAACTTCCATTTGTGCATTTTTGTCGGCGTTGATTACTTCCTTTAACCATTTGATAACCATTTTATGGTCGTCGGTGTCTTTATTGGTTAGATCGAAAACAACTTTGTAATCTGAAGTTTGGGACTTTAAAACTGTTGGACTCATTAAAAGTAGAACAGCGAATACTAGTGCTATCTTTTTCATGACATTAAAGTTTTGTTGTATGAATTTACGGTTTTTTGGAATAAGGACGTTGCAAATTTTCGGCAGTTTTTAATAACTCACTCTCAAATCCACTTTCCTCAACCAGCCTTTTGTAATTTCTCCTTCAGTGTTGAAAAACACGACATAAATAAACCCGTTTGACTCTTGCGATGCAGTCAGATCTGAACTTCCGGTATCGGCAGCCAAATATAAAGGGCGACGGGTTCTCACGTCGGGCTCATCATAAAAATATGCTTTAGCCACTGCTACAGAATATTTCACACTTTTAACATAGGTGTTTTCCGGACTTTCTTCCTTTTCTTCTTTTTTCTTATTTTCTACTACCGGCGGATTTTTGATTGCAGGCGCCGGTTTTGGAGCGCTTTTAGGTTTTTCCACTGTTTTTTTGGGAGGCGCCTTTTTAACAATAGCTTTTTTAGGCGTTTCTTTAACCGGCTCTTCAACTTCTGCAGAACCGTCTGTTTTGTATTTATTGATGATCGAATCAATTCCCTTATCCAAACTTTTAGTAATTGAATCTAATAAAGCTACAGAATCTGCGGTTTGATAAGTTTGCGGTTTTACTTCTGTTGCCGTATCTGTGCCAGAATAGGTAGACGCGGAAAGGTTTCTGTCCGATTTATTAAAAAACAGTGAGTAAGCAGCAAATCCAAGAAGTAAAAGAAAAATTACTGCCAAGGAAATCATTGCGGCAGGCGAAAGCATAAATTTTTGCTTTCTGGCAAACTCGGCACTTTGATATTTATAAACATTTATCTGACCTTCTTTTTGGGCCAGAATGGCTTTTAGCTTAGATATTTCCTGTTCTTTATCTGCGGTTTCAGCAGTTGTTTTGGGCAGCACAGCACCTGCTGCAACCGGAACTTCTGCGGGTAATTCCTTTTCTTTATTGGCAATTAGATTTGTGTGAGGCGCAACAGCCAAATTGAGTTCGAAACCATTAATAAAGCTTAGCTTTTTATCAAGCTGAAGAGAAATGCGGATAATGTCTATTAACCAAACAGGTATTTCTAATTCTGATTTTTTCTTATCCTCAGACCAGTCGGATGGCAAATGTTTTTTTCTGGATTCTACAATATTGTCAGCGAAAGCGTTGTCATTTTTAAATTTTTCTCCGGAGAACGGCTCTCCGCTTAATAAAAAATATAAAAGTGTAGCCAGATCACAAATGTCTTTCTGGTAAGGATCATCAACGGGTTGCGTGGAACTTTTTCCAGTCTTTTCTTCTGGAATGATCAGGTTTGAGCCAAATCCGGTTAAAATAAATTTTCCCGATTTGATAAGATGTCTGATATTGGCAGAATTAATCTGCATGTGCGCAACTTCCTGTTTATGAATTGTGTTTAGTACAACCGCAAGCTGGGATGTTAATTTTAATATTTGCGCAATATCAAGAATTGGTGCGTAGGGTGTGGCAGTTAGTTCTTTAAGAGATAAGCCATCCACAAATTCTGCCTCCACGTAAGGGAAAGAATCTTTTTCACTTAATCCCACAGAAATAATATTTTCGAAATTTCCAGAAGATGCGTTGCTAAGTCGTTTTAATTTAACAGATTCTTTTTTATACCATTTAAACGCCGGATCTGAAGAATCTTCCTGGTTTATGGAAACCGGAAAAACTTTATAAATGGTTTCCTTTTCAAAGTTCCTTTTGCTTTTATACAGCGAACCTCCTGATTCCGGTTTTATTGAACCTAAATTATTCAAACCGTCATTAGAATTTGATTGATTAGCCATATTTGAATAGTTCTGATTTTTAATACTTTATTGTTGAATATACAGCATAACGAATAAAACTTTGCGTTAATTACTTTTATAAGTTTCTTAGCCTTAAAATGTTTGAAAGTGTACCATCTATTAAATTATTAATTAAGCTTGAATACTGATCTGTTATACTTAAATTCACAATTGGTTTTAAAGATTCCAAATCCTCAACATTGAGAAATACAATCATCGTACTCACTTCTTTTTTATTCATACTTATTGCCTGCAATAAAAATGCGGTTGATTTTGAAACCTATAATCAATCTGCAGGCGGGCAAAATCTGGCAGATACAATCCCCCAGCCAGACCATATTATATTTGTCTGGTTTGAAAATAAAGGCTATTCACAAATTGTTAATTCTGCATCAGCTCCGTTTATCAATTCATTAATAACGCAGGGGACATTATTCACAAACAGTCATGCCATGGGGCATCCATCATATCCTGAATATATCAGGTGGTTTGCGGGAACGAGAAGTGGTATTACAAGTGACGATTGCATAACCGGAAAGCCATTTAAAAATCCGAATATGTTTACACGCTTAAAAGAACGTGGAAAAACTTTCGCCTGGTATAGCGAAGATCTGCCCTATCAGGGATCAGATATTTGTTCATCGGGCGCTTATCGCGAAAAGCATAATCCAACTACTATTTTTTCAAACGTGGATGCCTCTGCCAATAAATCATTGTCAGATATGCCAAATGATTATAATTTGCTTGAGAATGTGGTTTGTATTAGTCCGAATTTAAATAATGATATGCACGATGGAAGCATTTCTAAAGGCGATAAATGGCTGAAAGCAAATTTTGAAAATTTAATTAACTGGTGTAAAACCAATAATTCTGTTTTTGTGGTTTATTTCGATGAGACCAATGAAAAGTCAGAAAGCCAGATTCCGGTTATTGCGGTGGGACAGGAAGTGAAAGTAAATTATAAAAGCAACCTGTTTTACGATCACTATAATTGGACCAAAACAGTTTTAAACATGTATGGTGCTGCGCCAATGGCCGGAGCAATTTCCAGAAGTTCTATTGCAGATTGCTGGAAATAAAAAACCAGATCCGGTTAAGGATCTGGAAAAGAGTTTAAGCTTGTTTCTTTGGAGGCAATGCAAAAGCGACAGCCTGGTGCTCAAAATGACCTTTGTGAGAACCATCGCAAAACGGCTTGTTTTGAGATAATCCGCAACGGCAAATTGAAACCAATTCGCGGCCGCCCAAATCATACACATTTCCATCTTTATCAACGATTTCAAAATCTCCTTCAACACGCAGGGAGCCGTTGTTATTTACAGTAAGTTTAGTCTTAGACATTTTCTATTTTTTAATTCGGCTAAAATTAAGAAAATTAGAACAGGAACTTTTAGCTAAATAATAATGCTGCTATCCACGGATGTGGAAAAACTATTATTGAATAAGCTTTTTTAATGACCGACCTTGCAAAATATGAGTGTTAAAATCCAGGTTTGCCTATCAGCGATAATTTTATGTATTGGGTTTTCATCCTGCAAAAGCAAGAAAATAATTACAGATTCTTCCAAATTTCGAAATCGAACACTAAAATCCGGGAGTGTTAAAGAGCGCTATTCTGCTATTTTAAATGTAAACGAGCGTGAAATAGACAATGAAAAACTCTACCGTTTTATTGATAACTGGATGGGAATACCGCATAAAATGGGCGGCACAGATAAAAGCGGTGTAGATTGTTCCGGCTTTACAAATATACTTGAACGGGAGATTTACAATGTAGAAACTGCCCGTACTGCTCGTGAGATGGCCGGGCAGATAAAAAGAAAGTACGAAAATGAGTTAAAAGAAGGCGATCTGGTATTTTTCGATTTCGACGGCCAAAAGTTTAGTCATGTGGGAATTTATCTCAAAAACAATAAATTCGTACATGTTTCCAGCAGTAAAGGAGTTATTATCAGCGATTTAAAAGATCCATGGTATTATAAATATTTTTCGCGGGCTGGTTCTGTTAAACCCTGAAATTTTTAAACTCATAACCTAAATTCTTATATTTTCCGTTAGAACTATATGCAGAAATATCTATTTGCCTCACTACTCTTTTTATTGATTTTACCTGTTTTTTCTCAGGCTCAGGTCAAATTGATAACTGTTGATCAGTTAGAAAGTCGTTTTGCAAACGGTAAAGACACAGTTTATGTGGTCAACTTTTGGGCAACATGGTGTTCACCATGCGTGGCTGAAATGCCGAATTTTGAAAAATTACAGGCCAGTTATAGCTCCGAGCCGCTTAAGGTTTTAATGATCAGCGTAGATTTTAAATCAAAATTGCAAAGTGCTGTAATTCCCTTTGTGAAGAAAAAGAAATTTGCCAATGAAGTTTTCCTGCTGGATGAGAAAAGCCAGCAAGTTTATATTGACCGGATCAGCAAAGATTGGTCGGGCGCATTGCCAGCTACAATGTTTGTTAACAAAAACACTCGTAAGATTTACGAACAAGAGTTTAGTTATGATCAATTAGAATCGGTTTACAAATCATCAAAATAATATTCATTATCAACGCGTCTCAATATGAAAAAGTTAATTACACTTTGTTTTCTGGTTAGCGTATTTATTGCCAAAGCGCAATCCGGCGGTTATTCTGTTGGTGATATTGCCTCAGATTTTAAACTCCAGAATGTAGATTCTAAACTCATTTCGCTGTCGGATTACAAAGAAGCCAAAGGTTTTATTGTTGTTTTCACATGCAATACCTGCCCATATTCAAAAGCTTACGAAGACCGGATAATTAGCCTCGATAAAAAATATAAATCAAAAGGATATCCGGTCATCGCAATTAATCCGAATGATCCGGAAGTACAACCGGGAGATAGTTTTGATGCTATGAAAACCAGGGCAAAATCTAAAAATTATACTTTCCCATACTTGTCGGATCCCAATCAAACCATCACTAAAAAATACGGAGCGCAGCGAACTCCGCAATTGTACATTTTAGAAAAAACAGATCGTGGTAATGTAGTTCAGTATGTTGGAGCAATAGACGACGATACCGAGAATTCTGATCCAAATAAAATTAGCTATGCAGGCAATGCGGTTGACGCTTTATTATCAGGCAAAAAGCCGATGGTAAATTTCACAAAAGCTGTTGGCTGTACCATTAAATGGAAAAAAAAGCAGGGCTAAGTTTATAATTGCTAATTTTACCTCCCGGGAGAAATCCTGAATAAAATGGCCGAGCAAAAAACTAATTATACCTTCTGGACAAAGTACAAGCGTTTTGCAACTACAGAAGTGTTAATGTACCTGATCATGGTAATAGGCATTCTGCTTGGCATTCTAATTTTTAGTTGATATTATGAAATTAAACCTTAAACGCCCTCTGGCATTTTTCGATCTTGAAACCACTGGTGTAAACGTAGCTTCAGACCGTATTGTCGAAATTTCAATTTTAAAGGCTATGCCTGATGGAACTGAGGATGTAAAAACCATGCGCATCAATCCCGGAATTCCCATTCCGCTTGAATCATCATTGGTTCATGGAATTTATGACGAACATATAAAAGACCAGCCTGCATTTAAGGATGCAGCCGAAGAGCTTGCCCGTTTTTTGGATGATTGTGATCTGGCTGGTTATAATTCGAACAAGTTTGATATTCCGGTTTTGGCCGAAGAATTTTTGCGTGCAAAAGTAGATTTCGATCTGGATAACCGCCATTTTGTGGATGTTCAAAACATTTTTCACCAGATGGAGCAACGCACGTTGAAAGCGGCTTATCAATTTTATTGCGGTAAAAATATTGAGAATGCGCATTCCGCGGAAGCTGATATTAAAGCAACTTACGAAGTTTTATTGGCGCAGCTTGATAAATATGATGGAAAAGAATTCGAAGATAAAAAAGGCAATAAATCTGTTCCCGTAAAAAACGATATTGAATCTTTACATTCTTTTACTAATCTGAATAAACCTGTAGATTTTGCCGCTCGCATGGTTTATAACGAGGAGGGAATTGAAATTATAAACTTCGGAAAACATAAAGGAAAATGTGTAGAAGATGTTTTTCATAGCGAGCCGAGTTATTACGCCTGGATGCAAAACGGAGATTTTCCTTTATATACCAAGCGTTGTCTGGAGAAAATTTGGGTTAGATGGAACGGTAAAAAGGAAGCTTTAAGAGTTGAGCGTCAGGCAAAAATGTCTGCAGAACAGGAAAAGCAGCAACAAGTAAGGCCAAATCCGCAGCCACAAAAGCCTAAAGAACCGGCAAAACCGATTAATGACGATATGCTGGAACAATTAAAAATGAAATTCGGCAAATAATGACTCAAAAGCCTCCTGAAAAGGAGGCTTTTTTTATGCGATCTTCCCGAAACGGGGGCATTGATTTTCTTTTTGTGGAATTTCTAATTCTCCCGATTCAATCAGATCAATGATGTTATAAGATGCTGTATGACAAAATGGGCAGGCATGCACGTCCCCGGCAGAATCAATATAAATACTTCTGCTACCAGAAAAACAACCAATTCGTCTTTGGTGAAACCCATGATATAGTAAGGTTGGATAATTCTGATATTCTGCTGAATGATTAACTTTTAGAAATATTTCTTCCAATTGCAGAATATGATTCTCGTTCAATAAAACATCTTTCCCGGTATAATTCCCCAAATCACGGGGTTCTAAAACCTGAATAAATTGCACGCCCAAATTTTTAGCAAATTCTATATATGGGATCAAATGATTTCCTTCAATAAAACTTTTGGTGGCGCAAACGCTGACGGATACAACCATATTCGCATTTTTTGCAGCTTTTACAGCTAATATCGCATCCTGGAAAGAATTTTCATGGCCACGGAAAAGGTCATGAACTTCTGCAATGTAATGATCTATACTAATGACTATTCCGGTACAACCTGCATTTCTAAGAGCCAATGCGTTTTTTTGATTGAGATTAAAACCTGAACTCAGTACCCAACATTCACTTTTTTTACTCGCATATTTCAGGATTTTCAATAAATCTTTGATCCGAACCATCGGCTCGCCTCCGCTAAAATGAAATTGCAAAGCGCCTTCTTTCTGATAAATGTCTATGGCTTTTAAAATATTCGTAAGACTTAGTGTTTCTTTTTTATTCAGATTATCCCATTCAAAGCAATGTTCACATCTCAATGGACATTTTCGGGTGATTGCGAAAAATACGAACGAAAGTTTTTCTGTTTGTACAACCGGTAAAATATGGCGGCTTAACTCTGTTTTAATTAATTGATCATAAGCATTCGAAGGCCAACCAGGAGTATACATGTTAAAATAATATCGGCCATTTATTTTGTGCATCTTTTTTAAATCGCCACCCCAAACATTACTTCTAATACTTAGCATCTGTTTGTAAATTCTTAAGATAAGGGCCGGATTTTTAAGTATAAGACACGCATAGAAGAATATTTTAAGTTTTATTGCTTTCCAAATTAGAAATTTCTCTAATCTTTTAAAAATCTTTGATTGCTTATTCCACTGATCAGATACTTTTGCTTGCGGAAGGAATTTCGCTTCTTCCAGCTGGGAGCGAAAGGGTTTTACAATTGCAGTTTCCATGATTTCTTTGTTTAATTACTTGCAAGTACTTTCAGAAATTCTCCATGTAAATCTTTATAATGTTTCTTGCTAAAAAGATTAAAGGCATTTGCTTTTGTAAACTGTTTCAGAAAATCTACATCCGGCTTGTTTTGATAGTTCCGTACGTGTTGGTAATATCCTTTACTATGTAGGATGTACGATTGCGTAAGTGAACTATTGCTTACCGGTTCATAGTTATATGTCAAAGTAGTAACATCACCGGGCGATGGCTGCTCGAGATAAATGCCGTCTGCTGATTTCAATTTTGGCAAAACATTTTCTCCTTTTTCATTAATTGCGGTTGCCGGATGAATTTCTTTAACTGAAAAATTCTCATTATCCGTAAAATCCATCGCTGCATAATCCAGCTCCCAAAACATAAATCCGGAACTTAGTTTAACTGAAATGTTTTCGTCTGTAATATCATTCAGGTTTACAGGAATAACTAGATCACGGTTTGCCACCGGACCAATTGTGTTTATATGGCTTATCGTTTTCCATCCCGCGGATGTTTTAACAGCGATCTGTAATGGAATTTTCTGATCAATGATCCATTTATTAAGCTCTGCGGCGGGTTTTTTACTTTGTTTTTTTAAATACGTATTGTAATAATTCCCAAAACCTTTGGCGATTTCTCCGTAAAGGAAATCAAGCCAGTATGAGTTTTTAAGGGTTAGAATTAGTTTCCCTTTTTGAGAATTTTCTGATTTTTTAAAATTGAGTACCACATAATTTAGTGCTTCGGAACTCGTGGTATCGTCCATGTAAAGAATTTCATCGTCATCAGATTCGCGAATAGCGGATAATACATTTTTTCGGCTATTTAGTGTTGCGCTAAAAGGACGTTGAGGATTTGTTACTGAATACAATTTGCCATCCGGATCTGAAAGAATTCTGGATGTTTTGAGGTGCGTAATAACCTGCAAATTTGCTATGTCTGTAAACTGCAATTCCTTTAGTTCATTACTTATTTTTACAGAAAGCTTGTCTTCCAACGGTTCCAGCTTTAAAGGCATATAATCATGTCGTGCAAGCTGAGGGTAAATAGCACCACCATAAATTTCTCCCTGCAATGAAAATTCCCCTTTATTATAGCCAATTACAAAAGGGCAAGAACTTTTTGTTGCTGCAATGATAATTCCTGCCAGAACAAGCGCTCCCGCTGAGTATCCAATGCCTCCGATAAGATAACTGTGAGAAGTTCTTTTCTTATCTTTTTCTACTACTTCTATCTTGTCAATTTGATTTAGGTTTACGGTTACCACGCTATCGCTACCAGAAATTGTGGCAGGAAGGGTTGCAGAGGTATAGAAATGGACCTCATTTAATACGTCTTTATCCGAATTTGAATTGCTATAGGTGTAATTTTCTTTTTTAGATTTATTTAAACGTACTAAATGATTCGATGGCAAATACTCCAGTTTTCCTGTAAATGATTGCTGATCAGAACTAAGTTGAATGTCCATTAAATGGTAAGCCCGATCGTTATTTCTTAAAATAAAATATCGGCTGGACGAATTTAATGAGCTGATTTCCGAGGGGCTATTTCCAGACGGTTGGGTTTTGTAATAACTCTGGCAGGCCAAAATCATTAGGGAAATTAGCAAGCCGTAAATCAATAAATTGGCGGGTTTAATTGTTTTTGTTTTCATGATTAAGTTATCTAATAATTCAAGTTCAAAAACGATTGTAAAAAATGACATTTACATTTAAAGTGCGCTGTTATATTACATCAGGCAAATTCTTTTTGATAATCTGATTTAAATTTAATGGGATATGAATCAATATTTTGTGCAACCGAAATGGGTTTGACTTCCGGCGAACTTCCCTTATTCATAAAATATTCTGTGATCATATCATTAATAAACAGGGGAAGAATTTTATCCAGAAACATGAAAAAATTATTCATGAACCCCGGTATAATTAGCTTTTTCCCTTTCAGCATTCCATCAACAGCGATGCGGGCAACGTCTTCTGGTTCCATAATAGATAACCGCGATCCCCAGTTTCCTTTTCTATTTTGATAAATTAGTTGATAGGAGGTATTCATGCCGCCCGGACAAACTGTGCTTACAGAAACCTTGTATTTTTTTAGTTCTCTTTGTAAGCTTCGCGAAAAAGACAAGAGATAGGATTTGGTTGCACCGTAAACTTGTTTTTTAGGCAAATAGAAAAAGCTTGCCATGCTGCTAACATTTAAAATCCCGGAAGGAGAATTGGATTTTAAATCATGCAGAAAAAGCTTGGTAAGCAGGGTAGGCGCAAGCACATTAACCTTTATCTGATCAAGTACATATTCTGTTTCTAACTCATCAAAATAGCCTCTGCTTAATATTCCTGCGTTATTTACGAAATATCGGATCTTAATTTTCAGAGATTTAATATTCTCGTAAAGAAGGTGAATATTGCTTTCAGACCGTAAGTCTGTTTCCATACTAATTACTTTCACATTGTAATTTCGCTCAATAAAACACGCTAAGTTTATTAATTGAGGTCCTGGCAAAGAAATCAGAACAAGGTTCATTTTACGCCTGGCGCATTCTATCGCAATGGCTTTTCCAAAACCCTCACCTGCGCCTGTAATTAAAGTGTAATATTCAGTTTCCATGGTTTTGCTGTTTTAGAGAATGAATAGTTTTACGAATGCCGGAATCAAGTGAAGTAAAGTTATAACCTAGTTGAAGGGTAGCTTTTTGGCACGAAACTATTCTGTTAATAAATAGCTGATCCAGAATTTTTGGAGATATTGTTTCTTTTACAAAAATTAGTTTTGAGAAAAAATAAATCAGAGAAAGTCCATAGTAAATCAATGGGTAAGGAATTGAAATGAACCTGGTTTTTTTTCCGGCAAAGCGTTTAATGGTTTCAAAAAGCTGTTTGTAACTTATATTTTCTCCGCCAATAATGTAGCTTTCTCCGGCAATACCCTTTTCCATGGCTAAAACATGCCCGTTAATAGCATCGTCTATAAAAACATAATTGTTGGAAATGCCGAGTTTATCCGGGATAAATGTATATCTGTTATGAATAGCGCCTGAAATAAATTTATTCACCCCATTTGAATAGGTTGCGGTTCCGGGGCCGTACACTCTGGAGAGATTGACAATGACTGTCGGCAAACCGTAATGATTGAATTTTTTAACAATACTTTCTGCTATAGATTTAGTAAGCTCGTAATCATTCTGAAATTTAGCAATACGAGGATCATTTTCCCTCAAAGGAAATTGCGTGGATGGTCCGAACACAGCAACACTACTCGTAAAAACAAATTTTTGAACACCTTCTTTTAAAGCCTCATTCAGTACATTTTCAGTCCCGACAACATTAATCTGGTAAAACAAATCCGGATTTTTACTGCTTAGGCGGGCGTATGCAGCAACATGGAAAACCTGAATACAACCTTGAATAGCGGTAGATATAGATTTTGAATCTGTGAGGTCGCCTTTAAAAACCCTGATATTTGGATGAAAAGGTATTTGAGATGAACCCAAATCCCTCACAAGGATATGAACAATATTACCTTGTGATGCAAGTTTTAAAGCCAAAGGATGACCCACATAGCCTGTGGCTCCGGTAATTAAGATTTTCATATTCTATTTGATTTAAGTTTTAACTTAAAGAGTAGATTGCCTTCACAAATAACTGCAATGCAGGAATGGATGATGAAAGCCGGCCAAATGCTTAAGGTTAGATAACTAAGAATACAAACACATATCCCGAAAGGAATGCAACTCAAAAGTTCTTTTTTGCTGTCGAAAATATGTTGAATAGCATATAGCAGTGTGCTCGCTATAATTGCTGGTGTCAATCCCAGAATAGGAATGAGTGAAAATAATAAGAATCCGCGAAAGTATAATTCGTAAATAAAGAGGAACAAAACCCGGATTGCCAGAAAAAGATAGGGATCTGTCGATTGTTGAAGTGAGAGCGATGAAGTAATATCAAATGAAATCTTTTTTGTTGATGCAGACGCAATAGCTACACTAAAAAACAGCAGAAGAATCCAGTAAATGCCAATATTGTTTTCTGAAAAATCAGGCATTTTATTCACCAAAAAGTTATATTTCTGACTGAATGAAAACGGAAGACCTAAAATTAATATGCCAAGAACATACTTCCTGATGAGACTGTAAAAACCCTGGTCGGTTTTAACTGCTTCTTTCAAGTTATGATAGCCGGCAATTTTTCCTCTCCAGGTAATTAGAAAATAGCTGAGATAGCAAACGAGAAGCATGTAAAGTAAATGCAAATTTTCCATGACTTTAATCTTTGGGAAGAATTTGTACGTGATACAGGTTGTTAAAAACTTCTACATTGATACACTTGCCATTTTTATAATAGAATATATTGTAATTGCCATCAGGTAAAATTACTTTGTATGAATTATTGCCTAATGGAATTATAGGTGATATGGATTGATGGTTATCAACAAACACTTTTTGTGACTTGCATGGTTCACTGAGGTATAACGATGCAAGGTTGATGGAAACGGAATCTAATTTTGTAGTTCTGCTTTTTTTGCCATTATAAAGTTGGTATTTTCCATTTATATATTCTACTTTTTTATTGGTTTTTTCATTATTGTTAATTTTTCTGTTAACAGTTGAATATTTAAGCTTGCCGTTTTTAAAAATTGTTTCTTCAGTTGAAATAATATGTAAGTCTATTAGCATTTTTATCAATAGTTCTGATTTTAAGTGATAAGATGTCTGCACATTAATCGTATTTTTTTCTATGCTGATTTCTCCGATACAGGAATCATTTCTTAATATTTTAAATCTAATTTTTTGCGTTTGTGCTTCCGTAAATACCGGCATTGAGATTAAAAGTAAAATCATACCAGACAGTCTGAATATCTTTAGAAAGCTTTTTAAACGCCTGAATATTGAATATTTGATATCCAATTTTCGAAGAAAGATGATCAATAAAGCAGTTAACATGGCTTTTAAGATTTTATAAATGCACAGTAAATTTTGCTCTTAAAAGCAGATTTTTAAAATTGATGGAAGCCTTTAAGTTTTTAGGTTTGGGATTTTTTGCAAAAATTTAGAACGGCGAAATAATTACGAAGACTTATGATGCCATTAACTAATTAAGAAAAAAGTAATCCGGATATTTTGGCAATAATTGCGTTTTAAATTTTTGCTATTTGCATATTTTGCAAATGATTATTTTAAATAAGAAATTTTTTATAACTGCTGATTAGTTGTATTTTAACAAAAGATATTTTAATATTAGGAAAAGGGATTGTAGATAATATATTATGGAAGCAAATAAAATTCAAACTTTATTCTTTCAAACTATAAAGGAAAAACTGCCGGTCCATCTTTCTTTGGTAGAAGAAATCTCATCTTTACTTCAACTAAGTAATGATAGTGCCTACAGGCGTATTCGCTGTGAAAAGCAATTGTCTTTTGAAGAGGTTCAGAAGCTCTGCTCACACTTCAAAATTTCCATGGATCAGCTTTTGCACCTGGAAAATGACACGTTCCTTTTTAACGGTAGAATTACAAACAATTCGGACTTTAAATACGAAAATTGGCTTGAGACCGTAATATTACATTTAGAGCAAATTAAAAGCGTACAGCCCAGTCACCTCTATTATATCGCCAAGGAAATTCCCTTTTTCTACTATTTCCTTATACCTGAAATAGCCGCGTTTAAATCATTTTTTTTCATGAAATCTATTCTGGATTATGAAGACTGGAAAAATGCGAAATTTTCTCTCGGCGATGATTATAGTCAAATACAAACTTACGGTAAAAGGATAAGTGATCTTTTTGCGTCAATTCCCAGCACCGAGATCTGGAGTATCGAAAATATCACCAGTACCCTCCACCAGATCGAATATTACCGTGAAACCGGATCGATGAAAAGTGACGCTGATGCTTTAGCGCTTTTTGACCACTTCGAAGAGTTAGTTAATCATTTGGAGCGTCAGGCCGAATGCGGTTTTAAACTCCGATCGGGACAGAAAACGGCGACCGCCGGACCGGCTTATAGGATGTTTGTGAATGAATTGATTATGGGGGATAACATGCAGCTTATACAGGTAGGAAATACGCAGATAACCTACATCAATCATAGTATTCTGAACTTTATTACTACGTATGATGCTGCATTTAACACTTATATGAAACAAACTTTTGACAATATAGCACATAAATCAACGCCTGTTAGCGAAGTGAACCAAAGAGACCGACTCATGTTTTTCAATCGCTTAAGAGCTAAAATTGATGTAGCCAGAAACTTAATACCACATTAACAGACCATGTATTTATTCCTATTCATTGTTGCCCATTGGTATTTATCACTGTTTTTTCAATCAGTTTTTATGCATCGGTATGCAGCCCACCGGCATTTTTATATGAGTCCGTTTTGGGAAAAAATGTTTTATATAGGAAGTTTTCTTGCCATGGGATCGTCGTATATGAGTGCCAATGCGTTTGGTGCAATGCACCGTTTGCACCATTTTCACGCCGATATGGAAAATGATCCGCATTCCCCAAGAAAATCACCAGGTTTGATCAAAACAATTATACAAAGCCGCAATAGTTATTATGCTATTTTCTGCGGAGATTTTGTAGTGGAAGACAAAATAACCAAAGGCCTTCCAAACTGGAAAAGCTTTGATTCGTTTGCCCATAACTGGATCGTTAGATTTATCTGGATATTTATTTATGTGCTTATTTATATAAACTTAGCAACAGAATGGTGGATGTTTTTATTCCTGCCAATTACCGTAATCATGGCTGCTTTGCAAGGCGGAATTATTAATTGGTGGGCGCATACCTACGGATACAGAAACTTTGAAATAGCTAATGATTCCAAAAACATTCTTCGGATAGATTTATTTTTTTGGGGAGAATCCTATCATAATAACCATCATAAATATCCCGGCAAGCTTAACACAGCTATTAAATGGTTTGAATTTGATTTAGGCTATTACGCGATTTTACTTATGAGTAAATTTCATATTGTTAAAATAAGAACTTAACGTGTTCCTCAATTGCTAATTGAAATCAGATAGATTTCAAAAAAGCAATATTCCTATTTAAGCCGCTTAATTTTGTTCGCTTGACAGCTGATTTTTTAAATACTTTTTGAAAAACATCTTCGGTTAATTCCTGCCAGTCATTTTTATTCATTTCTAAAAGATCCGGATGCGGCTGAAAAGCAGGTTCAGAATTTATAACAGAAAATTTATTCCACGGACACACATCCTGACACACATCGCAACCGAACATCCAGTTGTCCATTTTTCCTTTAAATTCTGTTGGGATCTCGTTTTTTAATTCTATTGTGAGATATGAAATGCAACGGCTTCCATCAACAACGTAAGGACCAACTATGGCATCCGTAGGGCAGGCATCGATACATCTGGTGCAGGTTCCGCAATGATCTTTTGTGGCCGCAACATCGTAATTTAAATCCAGATCAATAATTAGCTCTGCTAAAAAAAAGAACGATCCACTTTTAGTATTAATTAAGTTGCTGTTTTTGCCAATCCAACCAAAGCCGGCTTTTTGCGCCCAGGCTTTATCCAGAACTGGAGCAGAGTCTACAAATGCTCTCCCACTAACTTCTCCAATATTTTCCTGAATAGCTTCCATCAGCAGTTTTAGCTTGCTTTTGATTACAAAATGATAATCCTCGCCAAAAGCGTATTTACTTATTTTGGGCGCATCTTTATCTGTTTGCTGTTTATCCGTAAAGTAGTTCAACGCAAGAGAAATTACAGACTTGGCGCCATCAACAAGCTTTCGCGGATCTAAACGCTTGTCGAAATGATTTTCCATGTAATGCA
>JBDTLL010000017.1:0-17920 GCA_039934815.1 Daejeonella sp.
AAATGTTCGCTTTTGCATACTTTTACAAATCTAAACCAAATATTACGAATGCCTAAAAGGCTAACTTTACTGCTTCTTGTTTTTTCTCTGATTGCTTATTTGCTGATGGGTTACACCGTTGAAAGAAGCAATTTTGGTTATCTAATAAGCATATACAGCTTTTTATTCCTGTTATATTTCATTATTCTTCTCAAGCCGGATCTTCTTGATCAGAAGACAGCGATTATTTCAGGACTTCTGTTCAGGTTTTCCCTGCTATTTTTTATTCCGAATTTATCTGATGACATTTATCGTTTTTTGTGGGACGGTCGCATACAGCAACTCGGATTTAATCCATTTGATTATAAACCTTCGGAATTTCTAAACATATATTCTGATGCTTTTTTACAGGAACTTTTTCCCCGGTTAAATTCAGCAGATTATTACAGCGTATATCCTCAATTTTTACAAACCATTTTTAAATTTACGGTTCAATTAAGTAAACAAAATATTTTTGCTGCCGCGATAATTCTCAAAACAATAATCTTGTTTTTTGAAGCCGGATCAGTTTATCTTTTAATACAACTCTTGAAAATAAACCGGTTAAATCCAAAACTGCTGTTTATATATTTATTAAACCCGCTGGTAATTATAGAGCTCACCGGCAATATTCACTTTGAAGCAATCATGATTTTCGGGATGTTATTTTTCGCTTTCCTGATTCAGCAAAACAAAGTATTTGCCGCAATTCCCGCTCTCGCGATAGCGATCCAGGCAAAACTTATTCCTTTTATATTTATACCCCTTCTGTTCAGAAAAACAGGTTTTTATAAGACTCTACTTTTCGGAATATTAAGCTTGTTATTGTTCTTCGTTTTAAGCCCATATTTCTGGGGAAATATGAATAAGCTTACCCATTTTTATCAAAGTCTTCAATTATACTACGGAAAATTTGAATTTAATGGCAGTATTTACAGCATTTTCAGAGCAATTGGATTTTGGCTGACGGGATATAATACCATCGAATTTTTGAGCAAAATTATGTTTGCTTTTACTATTATTGGTTTTGGGTTTGTATATAACTTGTCCAAAAATATCCTTGGCGGGATGTTTTGGTTACTGGTAATTTACCTTCTATTTTCCGCGATTGTGCATCCCTGGTATTTGGCATCATTAATTGCTTTGAGTCCTTTTGTTAAATACAGGTTTGTTTTGATCTTGTCCGCGTTAGTTCCGCTCACGTACATTACCTATCACGCAGTTCCATACGAGCAAAACTATTGGTTAATTGGGTTGGAATATTTGATTTCCGCCGCGTTTTTATTCTATGAATACCGAAAAAATAAGCGAAGAATTCATCCGGCAAACGAAGAAAATATTTTATTAGTTTGATCCGTAATATTTTTTTAAAACTTGTTGCGCCGGCTTATTCTGAGGTGTCCAGTCATCATTTTCGGCTGCAATAATCTTGTCGTGGTATTCGTACCACTTCCAAATAAAAGCACCGGCAACCCAGTTTTCATTCCAGAATGTTTGAAAAAAAGCTTCGTAGGCATTTTTCTGAGCTTCGGGATTTAAAGTTTGTTGCTGCTGCTCTGTTTCCCAGGATCTCCAGGCCGACTGATCTATATTGCGATAACCAATTTCTATAAACAAAATTGGCTTTTTGTATTTTTCCGAAAATGATTTTAATTCACTTTTAATAGGTTGCCACGATTTATTTAAACTTTCTACACCCGGAGTTTTGCTCTCAGAAAGCGGAAAATAACCGCTCAAACCTATAAAATCAAGATCAGACCAAAAATCAATTTTCTGATAATCATCCCAATTAGCACAATAAGTTAGTTTACCCTTGTAAACTTGCCGCACATCCACAATTAATTTTTTCCAATAATCGGGGCGTATTTCTACAGCAGTTCTATACTCCGTGCCAACGCAAAATGCTTCAACGTTCATGCTATCCGCTATGCGTGCAAAAGTTAAAATATAGTTAGAGTAGTCTGCCTCCCAGCGTTGCCATTCAGCTTCGGTTTTCAGATCATAATCGCCAATCCAGCTGTTTCGCATCCAAACCTGAGGTTTCAGCATTACCTTAATGCCTTTAGATTTGGCTTGTGCAATATTCAATTTTATGCCTTCGGTACTTTCGCCCCACCATTGTTTCCCGCTGTTATAGAAAACGCCGGGCTCATTCTCGCGACTAAAAGCGTAGGGAATTAATGAAACCCAGTCAATATTATTTGTCTTAAGATGCGAGGTCCATACATCATCCGTTTGTTTAACAGGCGCTACAAAATTTACCCCATTAATTTTTGGACCGCTATATTGAGGCAAGGTTGCCTGGCATGAAAACAGGAAAAAGCTGAGGAATAAAATCTTGAAATTAGGAAACAACATATTTTCGGATTTAATAAATCTAATTTAACCATTCCTTTTTTAAGGATGAATTAGTTTAAAAGCCCAAAAAGATGTTTCGAATTTTTGAGTTAGTCTGTTAGAATAGCATGATATTTTTGCACCAGGGTTACAATTTTGCTTTTTAAAACTTGAGGTTCAAAAGGCTTGCTAACCACATCATCTACTCCAGCTTCTTTAGCTGCTTGCTGCTCATCTTCCATCACGGCAGCAGAAAGAGATATAATCGGAATACTTCTTTTAGGCTCTTCAAACTCCGACCTGATTATTCTGGTGGCTTCCAGCCCACCCATTACAGGCATGTGCATATCCATTAAAATAAGATCGTAATTTTTCTCTTTTAAACTTTCGATAGCTTTACTGCCATCCTCAACAATATCAACTTCAAAATCCCAGTTCTTTAAAATCTTGGTAATCATGAATTGATTTATTTTATTATCCTCGGCAACTAAAACAGAAATTTTATTTAGCATAACTTCGTCCTGATCTGATTCTATAATTTCTGAAATAGTGTTATTTACGTAATTATAATTATTCGTAAATGAAAAAACACTTCCTTTATTTATTTCGCTGGTTAGTGTAAGCTCTCCGCCTTTCAGCTCAACCATTTTCTTAACAATTGACAAACCTAAGCCTGTTCCACCAAACTGCTGAGCTGTTTTATCTTCTGCCTGCTCAAATTTGTCAAACACTTTTCCAAAATATTCCTCGGCAATTCCAATGCCTGTATCAGAAACAGAAAATTTGATCTTCACCACATCCGAACTCTTTTCCACTACACTAATATCCAGCTCAACGCTTCCAAATTCGGTAAATTTAATGGCATTGCTTAACAAATTCATTAAAATCTGATTTAAGCGCAATGAATCTGCGATAATGATTTTTGGAATATTAGGATCTACATTCAGGTTTAAAGCGATACCTTTTTCGTTTGCCCGATATTGCATTAAACCGGTCACAGATTTCCCCAAATCAAAAATATTGGTTTCTGAACGCACAATTTTAAACTTGCCAGCCTCAATTTTAGAAATGTCCAGAATATCATTAATAACACCCAACAATGATTTTGAAGAAACATCCAGCAGATTAAGCATATCTCTTTGTTCTGATGTGAGATCGGTGTTTTTAAGTAAGTGAGTTAAGCCAATAATTCCGTTAACAGGAGTTCTAATCTCATGACTCATGCTCGCCAGAAAATTTTCTTTGATTCTTTTTTCTTTTTCTGCCTGATCTTTGGCTGCAATTAATTGGGTTTGAGAAATTTCAAGCTCAGTGTTTTTTAATTTTAATGCTTTCTGCGCTTTAACTACAGAAATTAAAGATTCAATTTTAGCTGTTGTAATATATGGATCAAGCGGCTTATATAAATAATCTATCGCACCAGAATCAAGACCTTTTACCACGTATTTGGCTTCCTTGGAAATTGCAGTAACAAACACCACCAAAATATCCTTGGTTTTAGGATTATTTTTCAGGAATTCAACCAGTTCAAACCCATCCATTTCCGGCATTTGAACATCCACCAAAGCGATAGAGACATCATTTTGCCAGCATATTTTTAATGCTTCATTCGGCGACGTCGTTGTAAGAAGATTAATATGATCACTTTTAATAAGCGCCTCTAATGAAATGATATTTTCAATTCGATCATCAACAATTAAAATATTAATCTTATCGGTTTGGTACGGGCTTGTCATTAAAAATTACTTTTTAGCTTAACTATCTTATGAATTAAAGAGGTTATTTCGTCCATCTTTAAAACCAGATCAATATTTCCTCGGTTTATTGCCGCCTTGGGCATTATATCTACTTCTGCTTCTTCAGGTTGTTGTACGATGGTTAATCCGTTAAGTTCAGAAATATATTCCATACCATCTGCTCCATCGGAATTGGCTCCCGAAAGCAATATAGCAATCAATTTATCCTGATAAGTATCTGCAGCAGTTTGAAATGTTACGTCGATTGCCGGCCTGCAAAAGTGTACAGGTTCAGAATTATCTAATGACAAAGTTTTATCGGTCTCTACTAATAAATGATAATCCGGTGGCGCAAAATATACTGTCCCGCTTTTTATGGATTCTTTATCGTCAGCCATCTTTATATTTAAACTACTTAATCCGTTGAGATGCTCTTCTATTAATGATTTATAACTCCTGCTGCGGTGTATAATAACCACAACCGGCAAGGGAAAATTCGCGGGTAATTTTAATAAAAAATTATAGACAAGCAAAAACCCACCTGCCGAACATCCTAAGATTAACAGTTCGGCATTTTGTAATTTTTGATCGATATCTAAAGCGTTCTCAGACAATTTTCTGGTATATATTTTCTACTTTATCTACTACTTTAAACTTACTTGCCAATTCTTCATTCCTCAAATATTCTTTTGAACCCAAACATAAAAATCCGAGTGGACACAGGCTTTCATAAAATAATTGCAACACTCTTTCCTGAAGTTCTACCGTAAAATAAATTAATACGTTGCGGCAGGAGATAATCTGAAACTCATTAAAAACATTGTCTGTCACCAAATTATGAATGGAAAATAACGTATTTTTTTTCAGTTTTGAATCTAGTGTAACTGAATTATGATTCGATTCATAATAGTCTGACAAAGAATTTATAGCTCCCGAGGCGATATAATTTTCGGAGTTCAACTTCATTTTTTTGAAGTCATAAATACCTTTTTTGGCAGTATCTAATACTTCAGAATTAATATCTGTGCCGTATAAAAAGGATCGATTGTATAGATTTTCTTCTTCAAGCAAAATCGCGAATGAATATAATTCTTCACCCGTTGAACATCCGGCATTCCATACTTTTATTCGTGCATAGGACGATAAATAAGGGAAAACTTTCTCGCGTAAAGCTTTAAAAAACGCAGGATCACGGAACATTTCTGTAACGTTTACAGTAATCTCGAGTAAAAATTCCTCAAAAAAATCATTGCTGTTGATGATAAGCGATCGTAAATCGAAAATATCAATTTTCTTCAACTGCATAATGCGGATTATCCGTCGTTTTAGTGAGGCCCGCGAATAACCGCTAAAATCAAATCCATAAACATGTCGTACCAGGTCAATAATTTCCTCAACTTCTGGAGCACTTAATAATTTGGCGCTTACTGAATCCATCATCGAATTTTAACTCAACCAAACACGCATCATAGAAACTAATCTGCTTACATCAACCGGCTTGGTGATGTAATCATTTGCCCCCGCTTCTATACATTTTTCACGATCATTTTTCATGGCTTTGGCCGTTAAGGCCATTATTGGCAATTGAATAAACCGATCCTGTTTCCGTATTTCTTTCATGGCTTCATAGCCGTCCATTTCCGGCATCATAATATCCATCAACACCATATTGATCTCCGGATTTTCATCCAGTTTCTTTAAGGCTTCAATACCGTTGGAGGCAATTTCTATTTTCATATTATACTCCTGCAAGGCACTGCTTAATGCAAAAATATTACGCATATCGTCATCAACTATTAATACAGATTTGTTTAAAAGCGATTTTTCAAGAGTTAAGGCACTATTAATCACTACGGGCGAACTCACAATCGGTTTAGCTTCCGGCGTTTTCACTTTATTCATGAAAAGATTCACTTCATCAAGCAAGCGCTCGTTTGATTTATTATTTTTCAATACCATGGCATGCGTATGTTTCAACACCCGGGACATACTGTCTTTATCGAGTTCCATGGCTGTATTTATAATTACCGGAATTTTTTCTAAGCGTGAATCCTGTTTAATTTTATCTAATAATTCCAGACCGGAAATATCCGGAAGGTTAATGTCCAGAATGATGCAATCAAATCCGGCATCCAAATTTAACGCGGCAATTGCCTGTTGACCATCAAATGCTTGTTTAACCTCAACACTATGTTCTGTTAACTGTCTGCGTAAGTTCTCGCTCTGAATTTCATGATCTTCAATGATCAAAACCTTGGTTAGCTTGAAATCATCATTTAAAATCAATTTATCGAACGCTTCTTCCAGCTTAATTTTTTCGACCGGTTTTTTCAGAAATCCAATAGCGCCGCCATTTTGAGCGCTGAATTGTTTCACATCGCTCGCAGACATCATGTGAACAGGAATATCTTTGGTTTCCGGATTTTCTTTCAATTTGGCCAAAACAGCCCAACCATCCATAACAGGCAACATAATATCCAAAATAATTGCATCCGGCTTATATTTAATAGCCATTTCTAAACCAATATCTCCCTGATTAGCATGCAAAGGAATAAAGCCTCTTTGCGTAGCATAATCCTTTAAAACATCTGCAAAATTCTCATCATCTTCAACAATCAGCATGGTATGTTCCTTTTCGGGATCAACAAATTTTGCCGGTTCTGTCGGCGTTTTTGCCGGTTCAACATAAGGAAAGTTTAAAGTATCGTCAGCGCTTTTTTCACCCGCATATTCCTTAGTAAATTCTGCCGGCAAGTAAAGTGTAAAGGAACTTCCCTCATTGGTTTTACTTTTTATTTGAATTTCACCGCCCAGGATGTTAGTTAATTCACGACTGATGGAAAGGCCTAAACCTGTACCTCCATATTTTCGGCTGGTTGAACCATCCGCCTGCTGGAAGGCTTCAAAAATAACCTGCTGCTTATCTTCCGGAATACCGATACCAGAATCTTTGACTTCAAATTCCAGAATTTTTGCTCCGTTTAAATGAAGTAAATTTTCTGTATTAAATGCTTTCGCCGCATCGGCCATACTCACTTTTACAGAAACTGATCCGTTATGAGGCGTAAATTTAAAGGCATTAGAAAGCAGGTTCTTTAAGATTTGCTCCAAACGCATTTTATCTGTAGTTAATGTGGATGGTACATTTTCAGCAACATTAACAGAATATTTGATTTTTTTAGTGTTTGCAACTTCGTGAAATAAAGATTCCAAGTTGCTTTTAACTGCTGCCAGTGGCACATTTTCAATATCCAAATCAATTTTTCCGGACTCTATTTTTGAGAGATCTAAAATATCATTGATCAGTTCCAGCAGATCACTTCCGGCATTGTAAATAACGTTAGAGTATTTTAGCTGCTCGTCATTTAAATTCTCGGCTTTATTTTCTGTTAAAATACGGGCGAGAATTAAAATACTGTTTAAAGGTGTACGCAATTCATGGCTCATATTAGCCAGGAATTCTGATTTGAACTTGCTGCTTTGCTCCAGCTCTTCAGCTTTTAAAATAACCGCTTCTTTAGCCTGTTCAATAGATCTGTTTCTCTCCTCCAGCTGTTCGGCTTTTTCCTCCAACTCAGAGTTAATTTGTCTTAATTCTTCCTGCTGAACTTTTAATTCTTCTTCTGAAGCCTGCAAAGCAAGTGTTTTATTTACCAGATCGTCGTTTGTTGTGCGCAATTCTTCCTGCTGACTTTCCAGCTCTCCGGCTTGTTTTTGCGTTTCTTCTAACAAATAATTCATCTGGAGACGAGACTGAGCGGTATTTATTGCCACGCCCAAACTATCCAGAACCATAGTAATAAAATCCATTTTAAGCTTGGTAAGTTCGTTCACAAAACCAAACTCAATAACGCCTTTCACTGCTCCGTTAAATAAAAATGGCTGAACCAGAATTGTATGAGGCGTAACCTCTCCCAGTCCGGAGCTAACTTTTACATAATCAGCAGGCACATCCGTGAAAACAAAAGGCTTTTTATCCAGAGCTGCCTGCCCAACCATTCCATCTCCAATCTTAATTACTTTATGGTTTCCTTCGCGAAACTCGAAAGCAAAACTTCCTGCTAAATGCAAACTTTTGTCAATGTCTTCTGATATATAAATAGCTGCTACATGAGCATCAACATAATCAGATATCTCTGCAATAATATTTGTGGCGAGAGATTTTACGCTATGCTCCCCACGCATGCTATCATCCAATTTTGAAATTCCTGTTAAAAGCCAGTTTTGGTCTTCATTTTCTTTGGATATTTTTAATAGTTGTGAATTAGTCTGCCTTACCCGTTCCTCAACCATTTTTTGCTTCCTGAACGTTTTGATGATAAAATACATCAGAACAATAATTAGCAATAAAATGATGATTGATCCGGAGATAATAATAATGGTGGTACGAACCGTGCTAACCTGACTTAAATCTTTTAAGTGATTTGAAGATTCAATTGATTTTTGTTTAATCCGGCCATTAAATCTTCTAACCTTCTCCATCAAATATTTACCACGGCCGGTAGCTACTAACGCCTTTGCCTGCTCATAACTCTGTCGTCTTACGTCTAACTGCTGTTTTGAAGCATCTATTTTCAATAAAGCATAATACTCCATCGAATCAACTTCCAGCAACAGTTCGTTATTATTTTTAAAATCTTGCTTTAATTGTTCTATACCTACCGGGATTTTATTAACTGACGTATTGAATGGCTCTAAAAAAGATGAATTGCCTGTAAGAACGTAACCTCTAACGGCTGTTTCACAATTTATAAGATCTTCTAGAACCTGGTATGACGTGGTAATACTCTTTTGCGTTTGGTTTACACCTTCACTATTTTTTTGAAGCTCATTTATACTTAAATAAGATGCAATAGCTAAGATAAAAACGAAAACCAGGGTGAAAGTAAAACCGGCGAGAACTCTTTGCTGGAAAGTAAATTTAGACATATAGGCGTTTAAGGTTTAAAATGAGCGGAGCAACAATTCACAAATTTTATTTATTGGGGATGATAAATCTTCTCCGCATTTTTTAAAACCTGCTCCTTGTTTAAAGTCATTTTTTTGGTTTTTTGCTGCACAAAAAGCCCCATCTGGTCATCGTAATGCTTATTTCCGGGATGATTTGAAGCACCATAACAATTAATGCTCTCTATCTCCGGACCATCTTTGGTAAACCTGACGAGTTCAATATATGACTCTCCTTGTCTGGCTTTTACGATTCCGCCCTCAAAAGGTTCTGATTCCATCGATGCAATTACATCGGGCAAACCGGGCACAGCAATTTTCTTTTCCCCTCTTATTAGTTTCTGGTAATTACCAAATGGAACATTTACAGAATTGAAATCTCTCAACATTTCCGCTTTTACTTCAGCCAATACTTGCGCACTTTCCAGTTGTGTTAATATTACCTTTCCACGTGCCGCCGGGAAAATTTTTGCGTTGATGTTATAGTATGACTTTGTAAAAATAGTAGCACCTGTACTAGTGGTATCAGCTTTTCTATCCCACATTTTCAGTTGTTTTATAACATCCGCTATCGCGGGATATGTACTCTCGTTTAAAAGAAAAAGCGAGTCAACGTTTACACGATAAGCCAAATTTGCTGGAAGTTGCAAATCATATTTTATCCGTTTAAAATCAGCATAGGTCAGTTTTTTGTACTGAGAAATGAGTTCCATAAAACGGTTACTCCGATTGTTATTGTTGGTTTCATAACCCATGGTTGGGTCGTAATTTTCGGCTTTAATATTATCCGCGGCGGCGGTTGCATTAAATGGAGAGTGATTTGAATTGAATACATATCCCGACGCAGGGTTTAAAACCTGAGGCAAATCTGCTATTGGATGATATTTCGTCCAGAGTGTAGCAGAAGTATTGCCGGGCAAAGTTTTCTGCCAGTTATAATCCGGATTACGCAACGGCAGTTTCCCATTGCTTAAGTAATAAATTGTGTCCCGCTTATCGGCATACACAATATTATAACCGGGAATTGCCGTCATATTTAAAGCCGACATAAACTCAGTAAAATTTTTGGCTTTGTTCATTCTGAACCATTCTTCCAAACCACGAATATCTTCCTGCGCACCCAACCGGATGCTGTAAGCTCCTTTTTTAGTGATTACAGTTGGCCCGTATTTGCTCCAATACGCTTTTTTAGAAAGTCCTATCGGGATACCTAACAATTTAATTTTAAGCTTTGCTTTTTTTACTTCTAAATTGGCCCATTGCTGGTCAAATTTATATTGCAATTTGTTATCGGGATTGATTTCCAACTGATAAGTATCCACCTTATCGGGATAATTTACCGTATGCGCCCAACCCAGATTTTCATTTACGCCATGCAAAATACTTGGAGCTCCGGGGAATAAAGCACCCAGAATATTCCAGCCTTCCTCGCTGCATAAATGCGCTTCGTACCATGAAACAGGTCCTTCCAGAGGCTGATGAGAATTGATGTTCAAAAATACACTCCCATCCGAGGTTATATTGGAGTTAAATGCGTAGGCATTGGAACCGCCAGGCTTCAGGAAATCGGCGTTCAGAACAGAGCCGCTAAAAATATTTTTCAGAGCATTATCAGCCCCCGACAAAACGCAAAGCTGCAAAACAGAAAATGCAAGCATGTCTTTTGGCGTAACCGGGAACAGTTTTTTGACCAGAACTTCATCAGGATGCGTTTCTGCATATCGGTTAAACCCCTGCGAATAACCTTCCAGAACTTTTTTATAATCGGGAGAAATATCTGATTCGTATTTAGCATCCACTAATTGTTTGGCTCTTAAAAGCTGTACCACATAATCAATTGAAGCCCCGTCTTTACCTTTTAATAAACCCAGCATGCCTTTTCCCGCCAGGTAAGATGTTTGGATAGTTGAAAAGTCATCTTCAGAATGTGCCCACGCTAAGCCATAAGCAACCTCCGCATCTGTTTTTGCGAAAATATGCGGAACGCCCCATTCATCACGGGCAATAGTTATATGACTGGCATCAATTGTTTGGGCAACAGAATTAAATGCACCCAGAAATAACAGAACGAAAATGATTTTTTGCATAGAAATCTTTAGAAAGAAAATAATTTAATTGAAAAGCTTAAGGCTTTCCGCATAAATATATTCATCCATATACTATGCAAGCACAATTATTTTAGATTTTTTCAAAAAGACCTAAACCGATTGTAAAGGTTAATTATGACACGGAATAAAAAGCAGGAACTATTGAATTTAGTCCTCGTAAAATTCTTGTAAAGCACCGAAATAACTGTCTCTCCAACCTTCGGTAATATCCTCATAATCCTCGTCGGGGATATTGGTGTGTTTTAATTCTACAGAAGTGCCTTTATTATGCTGATGTAATGTGATTGTAACTATGGATGGCTCGGTTTGTTCGCCAAAATACCACTGCTGAATGATTTTATGATTTTCCTCGAAAGACAGATTTTTGCCTGTAATACTTTCATCCCATAAAGAAAATTCAGAACCGGGTTCGGTGCTCATCACAGCTTCAGAACCTGTCCATAAATGTAAAGTAAGCGGGGTTGTCAGGGCTAAAAAAACTTCTTCCGGTGCGGC
Organism: Daejeonella sp.; assembly: GCA_039934815.1. Taxonomy (GTDB): domain Bacteria; phylum Bacteroidota; class Bacteroidia; order Sphingobacteriales; family Sphingobacteriaceae; genus Daejeonella. The sequence goes on from JBDTLL010000017.1 coordinate 11,642, forward strand.
CGGAATCATGTAATAACTTTTAAAATCTTTCATAATTTGAGCGCAAATCTACAAAAATGATCGCGATAGCGTATTCAAATTAATCTGGAAAATTCCAAAAAATAAGCCGCTTACAATATCAGGAGATATTTAAGAATTAAATAAAATGAAGCTGCCAAAACTGAACCAATAACCGGCCCTGCAACCGGTATCCACGCATAAGACCAGTCGCTGCCTGCTTTTCCTTTTATGGGTAGAAAATGATGAATAATTCTCGGGCCCAAATCCCGTGCAGGATTTATAGCGTATCCCGTGGTTCCGCCCAAAGACAAGCCGATTGACCAAACCAAAAAAGCAACCGGAATTGCCCCTAAAGAACCTAATCCGACGGGGGTTTTTTCATTTCCCATCTCCGCGTTGGTAAAATAAAATATCACAAATATCAGAACAAAAGTTCCAACAGTTTCACTAAGCAAATTTGAAGTTTTATTTCTAATAGCAGGACTTGTAAAAAAACAGGCTGCTTTCAATCCGGCATTATCGGTTTTTGACAAATGATCCCTGTATAAAGCATATACCAGCAAAGAAGCCAGCATTGCGCCGATAAATTGCGCAGAAATAAAAAGGGGAACCTTTAGCCAGCTTAATTTTTGTGCTATTGCCAATGCTAAAGTTACTGCCGGATTTAAATGCGCACCGCTAAAAGGTGCTGCTATAACCACGCCCACAAAAACGGCTAAAGCCCAACCTGTAGTAATAACAATCCATCCACTGTTTTCTCCTTTTGTTCCGGTTAAAACCACGTTTGCCACTACTCCGTTTCCCAATAGCACCAGAAAAAAAGTTCCAACCATTTCGGCTACAAATTCAGTAATCATACTTATCAGTTTTTATTTTGGGTTTACTATGCTTCTGTCCAGGCTTTAACACCTTTTACCGCTTTGTACCAACCGGCAATCATTTCATCAACGTCATGTAAGGGATCAGGAATAAAACTTCTGTTAATTTTCCATTGCTGCTGAATTTCATCCACATTCTTCCAGATGCCTACACCTAGACCGGCCAAATAAGCTGCACCGATTGCGGTAACTTCAACCATTTCGGGCCTTACAACTGTTGTCTTTAAAACATCCGCCTGAAACTGCATCAGCATATTATTGGATGTTGAACCTCCGTCAACCCGCAGTTCCTTGATGCTGATACCCGAATCTGCTTCCATGGCTTTTAATACTTCCATCGTTTGGAAAGCAATACTTTCTAGCGCCGCCCGGGCAATATGCGCATCACTTGTCCCTCTGGTGATTCCGAAAATAGTGCCCCTTGCATACGGATTCCAGTGTGGAGCTCCTAAACCTGCGAAAGCAGGCACCAGAAAAACGCCTCCACTGTTTTCAACTTTTGCAGCTAATGTTTCAACTTCGGCTGAGCTCGAAATAATTTTTAGTTCATCTCTGAGCCATTGCACTACTGCTCCCGCAATAAAAATACTTCCTTCTAATGCGTACTGGGTTTTATCTCCTATTTTCCAGGCAACAGTAGTTAACAAATTATTTTTAGACATTACGGGCTTGTCGCCGATATTCATCAGCATAAAACAACCTGTTCCGTAGGTATTTTTAACCATTCCGGGCTTGGTGCAAAGCTGACCGAAGAGCGCAGACTGCTGATCGCCCGCTACACCGCTTATCGGAATTTTAGCGGCAAAGAGTTTTCCGGATGTCTCGCCAAAAATTTCACTGGAAGATTTTACTTCAGGAAGCATTCTTTCCGTGATGTTAAACAACTTCAGCAGATCCTTATCCCAACTCAAGGTGTTGATATTAAAAAGCATGGTTCTTGACGCATTGCTAACATCCGTTACATGCACTGTACCTCCGGTTAAATTCCAGATGAGCCAGGAATCTACTGTGCCAAATGCCAAATCGCCTGCTTCCGCTTTCGCTCGTGCTCCGGCAACATTTTCCAGGATCCAGTTAATTTTAGTAGCCGAAAAATATGAATCGATCACCAAACCTGTTTTTTCTCTGATCATTTGTTCATGACCCAGTGCCTTCAAACTATCGCAAAAAGCAGCTGTACGCCTGTCCTGCCAAACAATGGCATTGTAGATTGCTTTACCGGTATTTTTATCCCAAACAATAGTAGTTTCCCGTTGATTTGTAATACCAATTGCAGCAATATCTTTTGCGTTTAAACCCGCTTTTAATATCGCCTCTGCGGCTACCGAAACCTGGCTTGTCCAGATCTCATCGGCATTATGTTCCACCCAACCCGGTTGCGGATATATCTGAGTAAATTCTTTTTGCGCTAAAGATACCTGGCTTCCCTGCTGGTTAAAAACAATTGCCCTGGAGCTTGTAGTACCCTGATCAAATGATAAAATGTATTTATTCGTGCTCATATATTATTTGAAGTTAATGGGAAAGATTTTTCAGAGCGATAAGGTGTTAAACAATAATGTTTAGCTAAGTCTTCAAACTGCTTAACCTGCCCGGATTGCCAGGCAGAATCATAATTTAATTCAGCCGCCATTATTTCGGCTACACGAGGGGCCATATCAATTGATGCATTTGCATCTAAAAATAAAGCTCTCAGTCTTCTGGCCAGTACATCTTCAAGAGTTCTTGCCATTTCATTGCGCACAGCCCAAACAACTTCAGCAGCAATATAAGGTAAGCGGGAATGCAGTTTTTCATCCAGACGCGGATCATCTTTTATCAAATCCAAAATAAAAGTTTGGTCACTTCCGTAGATAGAGAGAAAATTTTCTTGCTCCGAAATTTCAAAGCCGTGTATTTTCAAGCTTGAGGTTGAACAAGTTTTTTTACTCAGCCCAACCTGTTTTATTGCCCTGTCGATAACATCCTCAGCCATTTTACGGTAAGTGGTCCATTTGCCGCCGGTGATGGTTATAAGCCCGGATTTTGAAACAACAATTTTATGGCTTCTGGAGATTTCTTTGGTTTTATCATTTGTATCTTCTGATGCTGCCAGAGGACGAAGCCCTGCAAAAACACTCAAAACGTCTTCTCGTTTCGGTTTGGAAGTAAGATATCTTCCTGCAGTATCCAGAATAAAATCTATTTCTTCTTCTAATGCCAAAGGTTCCAGACTGCTTTTTTGAATCGGAGTATCTGTGGTGCCTAATAAAACATGATTGTGCCAGGGAACCGCGAATAAAACTCTTCCATCAGAAGTTTTAGGAATGAGCAAAGCAGAATTTCCCCGCATGAACGACTGATCAACAACCAAATGGACTCCCTGACTTGGACGTACAAGAGGTTTCCGGAGCGGTAAATCCATATTTAGAATATCATCTACAAAAACCCCGGTGGCATTGATAATAGCTTTACAATTAATTGAATATTCTTTAGTGCTTTCTACATCTAAAGCTCTGAGACCATTGATCTTGCCATCTTCATCTTTTAACAGTCCGGTAACTTTAAAATAATTTAATAAAGTTCCTCCCTGTTCGGCACAGGTTTGCGCCAGATTGATTGCTAACCGGGCATCGTCAAACTGACCATCAAAATATTTTATTCCACCAATCAGGTTTTGAGGATTAACATCGGGCAATAATTTTAAAACTTTTTCTTTAGAAAGAAACTCGGACTTACCAAAACTATAAAGTCCCGACATCCAATCATAAATTTTAAGACCGGACAGATATTTCCATTTAGACTTCCAATTGTAACAGGGGATAATAAAACTTTGCTTTTTAACTACGTGCGGAGCGTTCTTTAATAAATATCCTCTTTCTCTCAATGCTTCGTAAACTAAAGCCAGATTACCCTGAGCCAGATAACGAACACCACCATGAACCAGTTTTGTACTTCGGCTTGATGTGCATTTGGCAAAATCAGATTGTTCTAACAAGAGAGTTTTAAAACCGCGTGAGGCGGAATCCAGAGCCGCACCCAAACCGGTGGCACCACCGCCAATAATGATAATGTCCCATAATGATACGTTATCAAGATTGAACAGAAATTTGGTTCTGTCTAAGACTGGAAATCCGGTTTCTTTCATTTCATCTTATTCGAAAAATTAATTACAACGAAACGCTTCTACAATATAGAAAAGAAATTGCTGGAAACACGGAACTAAGTCCGGCAGTTTAAATTCATGTTCCGGATTATTTATAGATTACAACTTTAATTAAATCGAGACAAAATTAAACCTATGAAAAGCTTTAAATTGATGATTTTTGCACTCACAGTTTTAGTGTTTGCTGCATGCTCAGTTTCTAAACCCAAAATGGTTATAGAAAAGCAAGTTTACATACCCGATTCGCAGGAATTATATGATAAAATAGTATCTCTCGATAGTATATATTTCAATGCTTACAATACCTGCGACATGGCTTTACAGGATAGTTTTTATGCTGATAATATTGAGTTTTACCATGATAAATCAGGATTATCCACTTCTAAAAAAGATTTGCTCGAAGGCCTCAAAAATAATATTTGCGGCAAAGTAACCCGGGAACTGGTTAAAGGCAGCATTGAAGTTTATCCTTTAAAAGGATTTGGAGCTGTGGAGATGGGAAGTCATAAATTCCATAATAATCAGGAGCCAAGCGATACCCCTTCTGAAATTGGCAAATTCATCATCATTTGGAAACAAACCGGAGAAAAGTGGCAAATTTCCAGAGTGGTAAGTCTTCACTAAAAAAAATTTGATTTAGAAACGGGTGGAGAATCCGAAACTCTTTTCAGTGTTTGGGTTGTAAAATACATCCCAATAACCAAAGTTATCGGGATGTATTGTCCATTATTTAAAATTAAATATGAGGGGAAATATAAACGTGACGATAATTGTCCAGATGAAATAGATTGGCAGAAACACGGCAATGGGTTTACCGACTGAAGACAGATCAACTTTCTTGAGAACAACTTTGTATAGCTGCACAATTACCATAATCAGATTAATCAATATTAATAAGTTGCCGCCCAGCACCGCCATTCTGTTAGGTGTTATTCCCCATTCCGAAATTCGAAATACAATCGCAGAAAGCGCTACACTATTCACAATTACGGTTAATACCGAAAGAATTAAAAGAATCCATATTTCCGCCTGTCTTTTACCTGATTTGGAAATTTCGGCCACGGAAAAGAAAATGATTGCCATTACGCCGATTAATAACGCATTAAAAACCATTAGAAAATCCCGGTCGCTATACGGATTTTTCCCTGAATAGATCATCGCCGAAAGGTAAATTACCAGCATTACTGCAACCAGCGGACTAAATATCCTGGCAATAACCGGTGAAACCTTTCCCACTAATTGTGGATTTGTCCGGGTTAAATAAGTTCCTATAATGGGAACTGCCGCTAATCCGAAAATTACAACATAATCAAAATAAAACTTTTCAATTTTAAAGCCAATCAGCGAAAAAAGACCTATGGTCATACCGGTCATAATTGCGCCGGATATTAAAATAAGTGCTGAAATTACGACCAGATCGCCGTTATACTTTAAAAAATTCAGCCGGTTGTCTGTGCTGATTGGTTTCTCCGCAACAAAGGCAAAACCCAGAACGCACCAGAGAAATAAAACTAAATGAATGCTGGATAAAACTAAGGTATCGCTCCTTTTTACGTCCGGAAATAAATTAATAAAAACTAAGCCCGCAACGGTTGCAAACGCTATTAAACTTATTTTTTGAACCGATAAATTATTCTTACGGATAAAATAAACCGACAGCGCAGGGAAAACTATAAATCCTATATTTCTGCTGTAGAAAAACTCCTGATCGACGGAAAACAGCGCCGGTATTTTAGCGATCAAACCGGCGATAAACGAAACGATAACAACGAATAGCCAATCGGTGCTGCTTCCCCAATTAAATTCGTCGCTTTCGTGTTTCAACCTTTCATTCCAAAAATCGGCAATCAAACTCCCTTTAATTTCCGGATAGATTTTTTGGAATTCGTGTTTAAAATAGACCTTATTACCGCGGTAAATCAATTCCAGATTTCTGGGATTATTTAGATGACTTAAAATTTCTTCTTTCATGATTTGATATATTGATGCGTCTTTATGATTAAATTTTAGTGTGATTAGTTCCAATATGTACCAACAAAACCCAAAACAAAGCCCAGCCAAATCCCGACAAGGAAAACAATAACACTGATTAAAAGCGCTAAAATCTTTGCAATTCCGGTGTGCCGACGAAAATGATTGATGAAGTAAGAAAATGATCCACCTGTGGCGCCGGCTAATGGAACAATGATCAGCGGTCGGATCCACCATAGTGTTGGCCAGGCCGGATTTGGATTATCCGCTCCAAACAAAAACATC